>JBEKAW010000013.1:0-17002 GCA_050015715.1 Candidatus Krumholzibacteriaceae bacterium | reverse complement strand
TCGCCGAGAACGCGATCTTCGTCATGCACAGCGTGAAGATGTCTCAGGCGAGGGGGATGAATCTCGATGATGCGCTCGTGGAGGCCTGCCGCGTTCGCACGAGACCGATTCTCATGACGACGCTCGGCGCCGTGCTCGCGTTTCTGCCGCTCGCCCTCGGCATCGGCACCGGCGCCCAGATGCAGCAGCCGCTCGCCATCGCGGTTATCGGAGGATTCTCGGTTTCGAGCCTGCTGCTCTTCTTCGGGCTTCCGGTCGTGTACCGGCTCCTCAAGGCGAATCGGCTGTAGCCTCAGCAGATCCTCGGAAGCACGTCCCCGTACGGCAGGTCGATCACGCGCTCGCCGCCGAAGACCGTCTTGAGAATCACGATGCCCTGGGGCTCCCGCGCGATCTCGCCGATGCGGGCGGCGCCGGCGCCGAGCGGATGCGCCCTCATGATGGCGAGCGCCTTCTCCGCGTCCTCCTTCGCGACCACGGCGACGAATTTCCCCTCGTTCGCGATGTGGAGCGGATCGTACCCCATGAGCTCGCAGCCCTTGTTCACCGCCTCCGAGATGGGTATCGCGCTCTCCTCGATGCGAACGCACACCTTCGAATCGGCCGCGATCTCGTTGAGAATCGCGGCGAGCCCTCCCCGCGTCGCGTCGCGCATCGCGCGCACCGATTTCACGCCCGCGAGCAGCGGCTCCGTGAGGTTCGACAGCGGCGCCGTGTCGCTCTTCAGGTCGCTCCCGAAATCGATCCCCTCGCGGCGGCTCATGATGGCGAGCCCGTGATCGCCGATCGTCCCGTTGACGAGCACGGCGTCACCCGGGCGCGCGAGCGCCGAGGACACATCGACTCCCGGCGGCACGACACCGATACCGGACGTGTTGATGAAGATTCCGTCGGCCTTCCCCCGCTCGACGACCTTCGTGTCCCCCGTGACGATTGTGACGCGCGCCTCGCGCGCGGCGGCGGCGATGGAATCGAGTATCCTCTCGAAGGTCTCAAATGGAAGCCCCTCCTCGATGATGAACGAGAGCGAGAGCCAGACCGGCCGCGCCCCCGACATCGCGAGATCGTTCACCGTTCCGCACACGGCGAGGCGGCCGATGTCCCCGCCCGGGAAGAAGAGCGGGCTCACGACGTACGAGTCCGTCGTGAACGCGATCCGTCCCCCCTCGATCGGGAGGGTGGCGCTGTCCTGGAGCGGGCCGCGCGCGCCTCCGAGCTTTCCGACGATGCGGTCGACGAGCTCCTTCATGAGGATTCCCCCGCCGCCGTGGGCGAGGAGGATCACTTCGCTGCCCTTATCCGACATTGGAATCTCCACTCCCTTTCCGTATCCGCGCGGCGCCGACGACGAGCTGCCCGAGCGCGACGCCACCGTCGTTCGGCGGCACGAGCGCGTGCTGCCAGATCGTGAACGGGTACGAGCCCGCCCGGCGCATGATGCATTCGCAGAGGAACCGGTTCTGAAAAACGCCTCCCGAGAGCACGACGTCGGTGCATCCGTGGATCTTGGCGAGCTCCGCCGATAGATCGAGGACGAGCGCCGCCACGCCTCGATGGAACGCCGCCGCGATCCCCGGGCGGTTTCGCTTCCGCTCCAGATCGTCGATGAGCGCCGCGACGACGGGGGCGGGATCGATTTCCGTGAACGACCCGCGCTTCCATTCGAACGAATATGCCTTCTCCTCGTCCTTCGCGTCGAGCGCGAGCGCCTCGAGGGCGACCGCGGCCTCCGCTTCGTAGCTCACGTGCGAGCCGCACCCGAGCATGAAGGCGACCGCGTCGAAGAGGCGTCCCATGCTCGAGGTGAGCGGGGAATTGATCTTGCGCTTCGCGATTTCGAGCACCTTCTCCGCGGGGAGCCCCTCGAACGAGCACGGCGGGGGCATGACCCTCTCGAGCACGCGGTCGCCGCAGAGGTACCAGAGGTGAACGAGCCCCATGCGCCACGGCTCGCGAATCGCCGCCTCCCCTCCCGGGAGCGGCAGATACGTGAGCGCGGCGAGCCGCTCGTAATCCTCGTATCGCGCGAGCAGAAACTCCCCTCCCCAGAGCTTCCCGTCCTCTCCGTAGCCGGTTCCGTCGAACGTGACGGCGATGACCGGTCCCGGGAGTCCGTGCTCGGCCATGACGCTCGCGGCGTGCGCGTGGTGGTGCTGGACGGCGATTCTCTTGTTGAGGCCGAGGCTCCGCGCGAGCCGGGTCGTGAAGTAGTCCGGATGCATGTCGTGAACGACGGCCTCGGGCTTGATCTCGAGCATCCGCGCGAACCCGGCGAGCTCGCGCCGGAAATTATCCTCGCTCCTCAGGTCGCCGAGGTCCCCGAGATGCGGGGAAAGAACGACGCTCGCGTCCTTCGCGAGGGCGAAAACGCTCTTCTCCTGGGCACCGAGCGCCGCGATTGCGACGGGAATGTCCGCGCGGACACGGATAGGCTCCGGCACGAAGCCTCGCGCCCTCCGCACCGGCACGACGGCGCCCCCCGGAACGAAAAAGATCGAATCGTCGCACTTGTGGGCGATGCGTCTGTTGTGGACGAGGGCCGCATCCGCGATGGAGCCGAGTATTCCCGAAAGCTCCTCCTCCATCGAGATGAGCGGCTCGTCCGTGAAGTTGGCCGACGTCATGATCAGCACTTCGAAATGCTCCATGAGGAGATGCTGGACCGGCGTGTAGGGAAGGAAGGCCCCGATGTACCCGTTTCGCGGCGCGACCGCGTCGGGAAGCCTCGCGGCGCCGAGCCTGAGGAGCACGATGGGGGCTTCGGGAGACACGAGGAGCCGTGTCTCGATCTCGTTCACGGCACAGTATCGCGCGACCGCCTCGAGATCCCGGAACATGCACGCGAACGGTTTCGCCGGGCGTCTCTTCCGCTCGCGCAGGCGCCGCACGGCGTCCTCGTTCGCGGCGAGGCACGCAAGGTGATATCCGCCGAGCCCCTTGATGGCGACGATAGAGCCCTTCTCGATCATGGCGGCGGCCCCGGAGATCGGGTCTCCCGGGATCTCCGTGAAGCCCGCGTCGAAGAGAAGGAGCGTCGGCCCGCACCCGGGGCACGATATCGGCTCCGCGTGAAACCGCCTGTCGGCAGGATTCGTGTACTGGGAGCGGCAGAACTCGTCCATCTCGAACTCGTGCATCGTCGTGAGCGGGCGATCGTACGGCAGCCCTTCGATAATCGTGAAGCGCGGGCCGCAATTCGTGCAGTTGATGAACGGATACCGGTGGCGCCGGTTCGAGGGATCCCGCAGCTCGGCTAGGCAATCGGCGCAGGTCGCCGCGTCGATCGGAAAGAGGGTCTCCGGGGCCCCTCGCTCCTCGCTCGGGAGGATCGTGAACTCGCGCTCGCCCGCGGGAGCGATCTCCCCCGCCTCCACGTCGTCGATCCGCGCGAGCACGGGAAGATCCTCGGCGAGACCGCGGACGAACTCGCCGATGGCGCTCGCCGTCCCTTCGATCTCGATGACGACGCCGAGCCGCGTGTTCCGGATCCACCCGCCTACCCCGGCGCGCGCCGCGATGCGGTACGCGTTCGGGCGAAACCCCACTCCCTGCACACGCCCCGTGACGCGGAGGCGAAGACGGGCCGGATCGTTCTTCAGAACCAGCGTCGCGAGAATGTCGTTCGCTTTCATGGGCGGCTCGCTTTTTCTCTTGTATCCGTTGAACGGGTCAAAATAGACTCTGGGATAGTAATACTACTCGACGCGATTGTATCCAAAAATGAACCGGGGTGCGACGGAACCATGAACGCGCCGGAGGGCAAGCTCCTCATCGAGAAATACGCCTTCGGCTCCATGCGGCTCGGAGACCGGACGTACTACAACGATTTGACGATATCCGCGGGGGAGGTCGCGCGATGGTGGCGCGAGAGCAGCCACCTCGTGCAGAGCGCGGACATCGACGTGACCCTCGCGGTCAAGCCCGACGTGCTCGTCATCGGCACGGGCTACAGCGGCGGCATGAGCGTCTCGGATGAGGCGAAGAGGCTCTGCGCGGACGGAGGCGTCGAGCTCGTCGTCGAGCGGACGGCGCGCGCCGTCGAGCGCTACAATGCACTCGTGCTCGAGGGAATCCGATCCGTAGCCGCGGCTTTTCATCTTACCTGCTGAGGCCCGCTACTGCCCGAACAGGGCCTCGCGCGCGAGCCGCGGCGGCAGCGCCCCCAGGCTCAAGAGCTTCTCGTGAAAATCTTTCAGAACGAACCCGCTGCCGGCGCGCTCCTCGGCCTCCCGCCTGAGCGCACGTATCTCCTGGTAGCCCACGAAATACGTCGAGAGATACGCCGGGCTGAGACCGGCGCGCCGCCACTTGATCAACGCCTCCGGCTCCTCCTGGAATCCGTCCTCCGTGAGGAGCTTGACGGCCTCCTTCTCGGTCATTCCCTCCCGGTGCAGGCCGGAATCGACGATCGCGTTCGTGATCGTGCGCAGATAGAACTTCTCCCACTGGAGCTTGAGCCTCGGATCGCCGCCGTGGAAACCGAGCGAGGTCATGAGCTCCATGCAGTACACCGCCCACCCCTCGGAGAACGCGTCATTGCCCCACACGCTTCTGACGATCGACGGATTCCGGTTGCCGTAGGCGAGCTGGACGAAGTGCCCCGGCATCGCCTCGTGGATCGTGACGAGCCGGATCATGTCGTTGTTGTACTCGCGCAGGTATTCCTCCGTTTGCTCGCGGTCCAGATCCTCCGGCACGGGCGACACGAAGAAGTAGTACTTGAGTTCCCGGTCAAGCGGGCCCGGCGCCTGGAGACCCGCGATGGACGGGCCGCGCGAGTACTCGGGCGCCCGGACGATCTCGAAGGGCTCCGCCGGAATCGTGACGATGTCTTTCTCGCGAACGAACGCGCTCGCCTCGACGAAGGCCGCCTTGCAGGCGTCGAGAATCCCGGACGGTTCCGGATGATCCTTCGCGGTCTCGTCGAGGACCGCCTTGATGATCCGGATCCTGTCCGCCCTCGACGGATTTACGAGCGGCTTCGCGCCGGTCGCCCGGGCATAGAGCGGCGCGGCGAGCTCGTACATGTCGTCGTGCACCCGGTCGATCTCGCCGTAGGCCGCCGCGACGATCTCCTCCGGGGTCATGTTCGTCTGAAGCACGCAGGCGGCGAGCCGTTCGTACAACGGGCGCCCGAGCCTGATTTCTCCGAGCGAGCGGTTCACGAGGTCTTTCTCGAGAAAATCCTGGTAGCGCTGCAGCGCATCGAGGGCGGGGCCCGCTGCCTTTTCCAGCTTCTTCGACGCTCCGGGCGCCTTCGCGGCCTCCTGCAGCAGATCGTTCTTGACGAGCGCCATCAGGCCGCGGTTCTGGCTGATCGCCGTTTCGGTGCTGATCTTCGGGGGATTCGAGAGGTTCGCCATCGCCTGCTCTATGACCGCCGGGAACTTCACGAGCCGGTCGGCGGCCGCGTCGAGCCGCGTGCCGAGCGGCGCGAAATCCCTCGCCAGAAGATAGTATATCGAGTTGCCGAGAAGGTTCGTGTAGAGCATGGGATCCGTTTCGTACGACCGGACATCCTCGGCTTCCAGGAGCTCGAGCCTGATCGCGTTCTTGACGACCTCCGCGTCGATGCGGTTGTCTCGCGAGAGCTTCGTCTCGTCGACGCTCTCGAGGCGGGCGAGATACGACTTGAAGCTCACGACCTCCGCCCCGATCGCGTCGCGGCTCATATTCTCCAATTCGTGGTCGTAGCGATGTTCGCCGACGCCGGTGGCGTCCGACGGATGGGCGCGGAGATATTCCTTGAGAAACTCCTTCGAGAGTCCCTCGAACCTCGCGTCCTCGGTACGCTCCCTCGCGCAGCCGGCGCATAAAATGACGCAGCCGACGAGCAGCGTAACCGACCTTATTGCAAGGCGCTTATGTAACGACATTCGGACCCCTGACGCCGCCGGCCACGGCGGACATTGAATATGTAGCATTATACACGTATATTGTAAAATCGTTTCCGTCCGGAGGACAGATCTTCATCGTGAATGACGCACCGAACACGACGATCGAGAGCGGCCCGAAAACGGGCCTTGCCTTTGCCGTGCGCGCGCTCAGCTCGCGCAACTACCGCCTCTTTTTCGCGGGGCAGAGCATCTCTCTCATCGGCACCTGGATGCAGCGAATCGCGATGAGCTGGCTCGTCTACCGGCTTACCCATTCCGCCCTGCTCCTCGGCGTCGCCGGCTTCGCGGGGCAGATTCCGACGTTTCTCCTCGCTCCCTTCGCCGGCGTGCTCGCCGACCGCTGGAACCGGCACCGGACCCTCATCGTGACGCAGACGCTCGCGATGCTCCAGGCCGCGGTTCTCTGGGTGCTCGTCCTGACCGGCAGCGTCCAGGTCTGGCACGTCATCGCGCTCGCGGTCGTTCTCGGGGCGGTCAACGCCTTCGACATGCCGGTCCGCCAGTCGTTCATCGTTCAGATGATCGAGATCAAGGAGGATCTCGGGAACGCGATCGCGCTCAACTCCTCGATGGTGAACGCGGCGCGCCTTTTCGGGCCCGCGGCCGCGGGAGTGCTCATCGCGCTATTCGGAGAAGGAATCTGCTTCCTCCTCAACGCGCTGAGCTACCTCGCCGTGATCGCCGCGCTCGTCGCGATGCGGATCGCCCCGGCGAGGGGGCGCCCGGCGAACGGCCGCGTGCTGGAGGGGCTCAAGGAGGGATTCACGTACGCGTTTGGCCTGGAGCCCATCCGCTACATTATCTTCCTCCTCGCGCTCGTGAGCCTCATGGGCATGCCGTACCAGATTCTCATGCCGGTATTCGCAAAGGACATTCTCCACGGGGGTCCCCATACGCTCGGCTTCCTCATGGGCGCCTCGGGGCTCGGAGCGTTCGTCGGCACGGTGTACCTCGCCGCCCGCAGGAGCGTGCACGGTCTCGAGCGGGTGATCGCGGTCTCGGCCGCGGTCTTTGGAATAGGACTTATTGTCTTTGCGCTCTCGCACGTAGTATGGTTGTCCATGGTTCTCATGTTGTTCACGGGGCTCGGCATGATCGTGCAGATGGCCGCGAGCAACACGGTGCTCCAGACCGTCGTCGACGACGACAAGCGGGGCAGGGTCATGAGCTTCTACACGATGGCGTTCATGGGAATGGCGCCTTTCGGGAGTCTCCTCGCGGGCGCCCTGGCTGCGCGCATCGGAGCGCCGAACACCCTCATTTTCGGCGGCGCCTTCACGATCCTGGGCGCCCTTGTCTTCGCGAGGAAGCTGGGAACCATGCGCGAAATTCTTCGCCCGATCCACGAGAAGAAGGGCCTCATTCCCATGATCAACCCATAGGTGATGAGACGTATGGCGCATCCGCCGGTCAAGAAAAGCCTCCTCCTGTCGCTCGCGAAGCGGGAGTACCGCTACACGTCGGATCTTCCCTCGAAACCCGATCCCACGATCGGAAGGGTACTCGTGACGGGCGCCTCCGGCTACATCGGCGGACGGCTGATCCCCGAGCTCCTCTCCCGGGGTTATCGGGTGCGGATCATGGTGCGGGGAGGGGAGACCCCCGAGTATCGCGAGCTCTGGCCGAGCGCCGAGGTCGCCTTCGCGGACGCCCTGAAGATCGACGAGCTGCGAAGCGCCCTCGACGGCGTGGACACCGCCTACTACCTCATCCATTCGCTGCTTCTGGGCCGGAAGGAGTTCGAGGCGGCGGACATCCAGGCGGCGATCAACTTCCGCAAGGCCGCCGAGGAAAAAGGCGTCAAGCGAATCATCTATCTCGGCGGGCTCGGCGACGCCCGCACGAAGCTGTCCTCGCACCTGAGAAACCGGATCAGGGTGGCCGACGAGCTCCGTCAGGGGACCGTTCCCGTGACGATTCTCCGCGCAGCGGTCATCATCGGCTCCGGAAGCGCGTCCTACGAGATCATCAAACACCTCGTGAAGCGGCTCCCCGTCGTGCTCCTGCCGAAGTGGGCGTTCAACCGATGCCAGCCGATAGCGATCCGCGACGTCATCAAGTATCTCGTCGGCGTCCTCGAGACGCCGCAGACGGCGGGACGCTCCTTCGACATCGGCGGCTCCGACATTCTCACCTACGCGGGTATGATGCGGACGCTCGCCGAGGTGCTGCACCGGAGACGCCTCTTCCTGCGCTTCCCTCTCTCGAACCTCGGCTTCTATTCGTATCAGGCGAGCTTTCTCACGCCGATCCCCGCCGAGATCACGAGGAGCCTCATGGAAGGGCTCAAGAACGAGGTGATCTGCCAGGATGACGCGATCAAGGAGTACCTGCCGTTCGAGCCGCTCAACTACCATGAGGCCATCATCGGGGCGCTGACTCGCGAGGAGCAGGACAACGTGCGCACGAGCTGGTTCGGCGCGTATCCGCCGGCGCACGAGCTCACGATCAAGCTCCACGAGCTCGAAGAGGGGCCGCAGTACACGGCGCACCACTCGATTCTCTCGCGCAAGGAGGCGTGGAGACTGTTCGCGTCGATCTGCAGGATCGGCGGGAAGGAAGGCTGGTTCACGCACAACTGGATGTGGCGCGTGCGCGGATGGATGGACCGGGCGTTTCTCGGCGTCGGCACTTCGCGCGGCCGGCGGAGCCAGTCGACGCTGAAGCCCTCGGACGTCATCGATTTCTGGCGGATCGAGGACCTCAAACCAGACATGCGGCTCCTGCTGCGCGCGGAGATGAAGCTCCCCGGCAAGGCGTGGCTCGAGTTCAAGATCGATCCGGAGAACGGCGGGAACAGGCTCTCGCTTGTGGCGTACTACTATACGGAGTCGCTCTTCGGCAGGATATACTGGTACATCTTCCTCCCCTTCCACCACTTCATCTTCAGCGATCTCATCTCGCAGATCGAGAAACGGTCGTAGCGGTCGGCGATTCCGCCGGAAAGTACCTGCGCTGAAAGAACAGCGAGACGTTGACCAGGCTGATGAGCACGGGTACCTCGACGAGCGGCCCGATGACGGCCGCAAACGCCACGCCCGAGTGTATCCCGAACACCGCGACCGCCACCGCGATGGCGAGCTCGAAGTTGTTGCTCGCCGCCGTGAACGAGAGCGTGGCGGTTTTCGAGTAGTCCGCCCCGACTTTCTTGCCGAGCCAGAAGCTCACGAGAAACATGATCACGAAGTAGATGACGAGCGGTATCGCGATCCGCACGACGTCGAGGGGGATCCTGACGATGAGATTTCCCTTGAGGCTGAACATGACGAGGATCGTGAAGAGGAGCGCGATGAGCGTCACCGGGCTGATCCTCGGAATAAACCTCGTCTGATACCAGCTCTTGCCCTTGAGTCTCACGAGCGTGAAGCGTGTGAGCATTCCGGCCAGAAAGGGGATCCCGAGATACACGAACACGCTGCGTGCGATCTGTGCGATGCCCACCCTGACGATCGCCCCCTCAACGTGAAAGAGCGGCGGAAGAACGGTGATGAAGATCCATGCATACACGCTGTAAAAGAGAACCTGGAAGACGCTGTTGAACGCGACGAGCCCCGCGGCATACTCGGTATCGCCTCTCGCCAGCTCGTTCCACACGATCACCATGGCGATGCAGCGGGCGAGCCCGATCATGATGAGCCCGACCATGTACTCCGGATAGTCGCGGAGAAAGAGAATGGCGAGGAAGAACATGAGTATGGGGCCGATGACCCAGTTTTGCAGAAGGGAAAGCCCCAGCACCTTCAGATTGCGAAAGACGTCCGGCAGCTCCTCGTATTTCACCTTCGCGAGCGGCGGATACATCATGAGGATCAGCCCGATGGCGATGGGAATGTTCGTCGTGCCGGTCTGAAACCGGTTTATGAACGATTCCACGCCCGGGATGAAGTATCCGATCCCCACGCCGACGGCCATCGCGATGAAGATCCAGAGGGTCAGGAGACGATCGAGAAGGGACAGCTTCTTCAGAATTTGCTCGGCCATGCTCACGCAATCTCCAGAGAGCCGGGAAGCGTTTCGACGAATGCCCTGATCTCGTCCCGCACGCGGCGGTAGATCGCGAGCGCCTCCTCCTCAGTTGCGGCTCCGCGGGCAAGGGCCGGCGGATCGTCGAAACCCTTGTGGATCGTCTTCCTCGCCCCCGGGAAGAACGGGCACGCCTCCCCCGCGTCATCGCACAGCGTGATGACATAGTCGAAGGGGATGCCCTTGAGGGATTCGAGGGATTTCGATTTCTGGCTCGAGATATCGACCCCCGCTTCCGCCATGACCCTCACGGCGAGAGGATCGACCGGGCGGGGCTCCGTCCCCGCGGAGTGCGGATCGAGGACGCTGCCCTTGAGCGCGTGGGTCCAACCTTCCGCCATCTGGCTGCGGCAGGAGTTCCCGGTGCAGAGAAAGAGGATCTTCGGCTTAATCATAAATATGACTCGGGGCGGCATGGACCATGTTCGCCGTGAGACATCGCGAGCCCCGCGGCCTCCGGCACCACACGCCCGTCTCGAAGTGATATATGCGTATTCATGCGCGTGGTCAACTGAAATCAGAAATCCCTCAATCCACTCGGCCTCGGGCGCCGAGTTGTCGGGAGATCACCGTTGTTTTCTCTTGCTGCGCTCGCACATTCTATTTATTGTTAGTTTAGAAGCGAGCTCATTCCAAGCCAACCGATTGAATCGTTATTCGCCGAAGAGGCGTCGCTTGTCGCCCACACTGTGGAAGGGGTAGACCATGCGAAGGAAGATGTGTCTCATCGTCGCCGTGGCCGCTTTCCTCGGCCTGGCATTCCTCGGCTGCCGGGAAACGCTCCCGACGGAGCCGCCGATCGATCTGAGCCCGAACCTCGATCAGCTGGCGCTTGGCCATCCGAGCGGCGGGGAGCCGTTCGTCATCATCGATACCCCCGCCCCCCCCGTCCCCGCGGATAGGGTAGGCATGCTCGGCAGGGTGATTGTCTTCAAATGGCACAGCGGACTCGATGTCGAGCCGCACTTCGTCCGGTGGCTCTGCATGCAGGTCGTCGATACGATGGGCCATTACAACCCGGCATTCGACATCGTCCGTGATTTGAACCAGCACCCTTCCCGGTATGAGAGCAGATGGTTGAAGTGGGTTCCATACAAGAATCCCCACGGCCGGACGGCGACGGTCGGGGTTGACGACACCCTTGCGCTGACAAGATCCTATATCTTCGCCGTTCAGGCGAAGGACCACTCAGGCAAGGTCACGACGGTATTCAATCGGGGGAAGAACGTTCGACAGTTCGTTGTATCGAGCACCGCGGTGCCTCTTCTGACGATCACGGAACCGTTCGCCGGCACCAAAATGTTCATCGGAATGAATCTTCGGGCGCAGGGGATCTCATTTCCCACGGGGCTCGAGATGAACTTCTCGTGGCGCGCTGACGCAAGCAACTACGGGGGACAGGTCGTCGGCTACCGGTACGGTTGGGACGTGCCCGACATCAATGACAAGAACGACTGGGAGGTCAGGTTCTCCATCGAGCACACCTCCGCGCCTCCGATTGCACTTCAATCGGGGGTTCATACTCTCTACGTCGAAGCGATCGACAACTCGGGCGGAATAACCCTCGGCAGGATCGAGGTATCGCTCATTTCGTTCACGATGGAGAGGAATCTCCTCTGGGTGGACGATTTTCCGTCGTCGAATTTCACGCAGACTGACTACGCGACACCGACGGAGATGGAGCACGACGCCTTCTGGCTCGGCTTCTGCGCCAAGGCGACGGGCTTTGACGCTTCGCGCGACGTGTACGACGCCTACTACTCGTACAACGGAAGCCCGCCCCCGCTCTCGCTCATTACGAAGTACAAGAACATCATCTGGACTTACTCTTCGAGTCCGGACGCTGGCGCCTGGGACGACGTTATTCTATTCACCCCCGAGAGCATGATCGGCACGGGAACCACGCCGCAGCTCAACTACCTGCCGCTCTTCCTCGCGAAGGGGGGACACCTTCTGACTGAGGGGCGCTCAGAACGATCCGGAGGGCTCGCGGCTGCTCTCCTGCCGTTTGCGCAGGTATTCCCGATGAGCCTCAAGTGCGACATCACGGGCCCGAGCGCGGATTGCAGCGGCGACCAGAGCGGGGTGAACTCGATGCCGTACCGGGACTACTGCGTCTCGGTGATCGACAAGATCGTCGGCACCTTCCGCTCGGACCCGGACATGCCGTTGAGAACAGTGCGCAACTACGATTGTTTGGCCTCGGCTCGCAAATCCAATGATGTCGTTGCCGGGACTCTCCCGGGGCTCCCCGATACACTCGCGCTGTGGGAGGAAATCACCAAGCCGGGCCGCTACTTTAACCCGCTGGCTCCTTCCCCCTACCCGGGGGGCTTCACCCTTGTCGAGGTCTACGATCCGGCGTACTGGATGGCGAGAGACAACCTGACGAGCCAGCCGTGCTTTCACCCACTGTATCGAATGAAGGCAAAGAACACCGTCTCGGCACTGAACAACACCGCGATGGCGCTCTGTCTGACGAAGTACGAGAATGTCGTTCCCGACGTGGGGTCCGGGGTGGCGGCGAAGAGCTTCCATTTCGGCACCGAGCTGTGGTACTTCAACCGGCAGCAGGTGAACAAGATCATGGATGTCATCTTCAGCCAGTGGCAGATCGGCCCGATTCAATCTGTTCTCGTGGATCCGGCAGACAACTGAAAATGCAAGTCGGGAGGGGCTTCCGGCCCCTCCCGACTTGACAGCGGAAATTTTCGTTCGCGCGGGCCCGCCTCAGGAACAAGCGCGCGCCTGTCGCGCTCTCACCAAACCCCGGTCTTGAGATATTCGTTGATGGCATGAGCGGCCTTGCGCCCCTGCCCCATCGCGAGGATCACGGTCGCGGCGCCGAGAACGATGTCGCCTCCCGCGAAGACGCCCTTCTTGCTCGTCTTGAGCGTTTCCTCCGCGGCTACGATGTTCCCCCACTTGTTCACCGCGATGTCGGGGGTCGTCGACGGCACGAGGGGGTTCGAGGCGTTTCCGATCGCGACGATCACGACGTCCGCCTGGATCCGGAACTCGCTCCCCTTCACCGGCACGGGGCGGCGGCGGCCGGACTCGTCGGGCTCGCCGAGCTCCATCTTGATGCACTCTACTTCCCTGACCCAGCCGTTCTGGTCGCCGATGAGCTTCATGGGGTTCTGGAGGAGCATCATCTGGACGCCCTCCGCCTCGGCGTGCTCGACCTCCTCGATTCGGGCGGGCATTTCCTTCTTCGAGCGCCGGTAGACGAGGTAGACGTTCTCCGCGCCGAGCCGGAGCGCCGTGCGCGCCGAGTCCATCGCGACGTTCCCGCCGCCGAAGACGGCGACGTTCTTCGCGCGGGCGATCGGCGTGTCGGTGTTCGGAAACGAATATGCCTGCATGAGGTTCGCGCGGGTCAGATACTCGTTCGCCGAGTAGACGCCGTTGAGGTTCTCGCCCGGGATGTGCATGAAGAGCGGGAGCCCCGCGCCCGTCGCCACGAACACCGCGTCGTAGCCTTCGTCGAAGAGCTCGTCGATCGTCGAGAGCTTGCCGACGACGTAGTTCGTCCGCAGCGTGACTCCCATCTTCTGGAGATTCTTCACCTCGCGCATCACGATGCGTTTCGGGAGCCGGAACTCGGGGATCCCGTAGATGAGGACCCCTCCCGGCTTGTGGAGCGCCTCCATGATCGTGACGTCGTGCCCTTCGCGCCTCGTATCGGCGGCGACGGTGAGCCCCGCGGGTCCGGAGCCCACGACGGCCACCTTCTTGCCCGTGGCGGCCTTGATCGGAGGCACCTCCGCCTCCCCCTGCTCCATCTCCCAATCGGCGGCGAAGCGCTCGAGCTTGCCGATCTGGACCGCCTGCGCGACCTCCTTGTGGCTCTTCCCGACGACGCAGGTCTTCTGGCACTGCTCCTCCTGCGGGCACACGCGGCCGCAAACGGCGGGGAGAATGTTTGTCTCCTTGATCTTGTTGATCGATTCGCGGTACTTGCCTTCGAGGATGGACTTGATGAACGAGGGGATATCGATCTCGACGGGACAACCCTTGACGCAGGGGCCGTTCTTGCACTGGAGACATCGCTCCGCCTCGAGCTTCGCCATCTCGACGGTGTAGCCCAGCGGCACCTCGTTCACGTTGTGAATGCGCTCGTGGTGGTCCTGCTCCGGCATCTTGACCGGCGGGATCTGGAGCTTCTCCTTGGTCGTGAGCTTCTTCTCTTCCATCTCTCGGTGCGGCGCCGGCGCCGATGCCTCCTTACTTATATTGACAGCTGTGCTGCGACTCGTGCATTTCCCGGCTCGTCTTCTCGTCCGATTCGTAGGCCCTCAGGCGCTTCATCATCTCGTCGAAATCGACCTTGTGCCCGTCGAACTCCGGTCCGTCGACGCAGACGAACCTCGTCGCGTCCCCGACCGTGACGCGGCACGCGCCGCACATTCCCGTGCCGTCCACCATGATGGTGTTGAGGCTCACGAGCGTCGCGATGTTGTACTTTTTCGTGAGCAGGCTCACGAATTTCATCATGATCGGCGGGCCGATCGCGACGACGAGGTCGATCTTGACCCCTTCGTTCACGAGCTTCTGGATCGCGTCCGTCACGAGGCCCTTCATGCCGTATGAGCCGTCGTCCGTCGTGACGATGACGCGGTCGCTCGTCGCGCGCATCTTGTCTTCCATGATGACGAGGTCCTTCGTGCGGCCGCCGAGAATAACTATGACCTGATTTCCCGCCTTCTTCATCGCCTGCGCGATCGGGTGCGACGGCGCGATGCCGATCCCGCCCCCGACGATCACGACCGTGCCGAAGTGCTCGATATGGGTGGGCTTCCCGAGCGGCCCCGCGAGGTCGCAGATCTCCTGGCCGGGTTCGAGCGTCGAGAGCTGCTTCGTGGTCTTGCCGACGACCTGCACGACGAGCTCGATCCAGCCCTCGTCGGCGCTCGCGTCCGCGATCGTGAGCGGTATGCGCTCTCCCGAGTCGCACGTGCGAAGGATGATGAACTGCCCCGCCTTCCGCTTCTTCGCGATCTCGGGAGCTTCCACCTTCATGCGGAAAACCAACGGCGTGATGAATTCCTTCTCGAGAATTTTGTTCATACTACCCCACGGTTATTGGCGTAACCTATTGTATTATAATGCGATAAATCACTTTGCCGCCCCGGGAGGCGGGGCGGCGATTTACCCGGCGCCCAATTAAGATATTCCAAAAAAGTTCATGTATATGTAGCAGAGAATGAGGCATGAAATCAAGAGCTTTTTCTCGAGGCCGGACGCCACAGGTAGCGTTCCAGGGGGACCTTTCCGTCCGCATCGAACTCGACTCCTTCGATCTCGAGCCTGATGCGCTGCTCCACGTCCCCTTCCGGCACCACCGCGCCGAGGCTGAGCCGGCCGCGAGCGTTGACGACCCGGTGCCACGGCACGGTCGAACGTTCCGGCAGCGCGTAGAGAGCGTAGCCCACCTGGCGCGCGTGCCCCGCGAGTCCCGCGAGCTTCGCTACCTGACCGTAGGTGGCGACGCGGCCCGCCGGTATCCGGCGAACCACCGCATAGATACGCTCGTACCGCCCGCTCATCTTCTGATCGTCTGCCGTCTCGCTCTCGTCATCTCGTCGGCGTGACCCTGGACGCCGAGCCTGCGGATCTGATCGACGCACGCGGCGCGGTCGGACCGCATGAAGAAGCCGAAAACCTTGGCGAAGAAGCTGTTGAAGTCCTTGCAGGCGCGCGGATCGGGGTATTCCGCGCAGTCGGCGCACGAGGCGAACTTGTGGTCCATGCAGCAGGAGCGCACCTTGCACCATTTCGCCTTTTCATTTTCATGGCAGCCGGGGCACCTGCCCCGAAGATAGGAGCCGCACGCGCCGCAATAGAGTCCGCAGCGAGCGACGAGCTTCGGATCCGAAACGATTTCCCGCATCGCCTGTCTCCTCTCAAACGATCCGCCCGGCCGGACGACAATTTTGCCGTTGTCCGGCGCGGCCCGCCAATATATTATGTCTATTCTACACCGAAGCAGGGGACACAGGGGTATTGAATATGGAACGAGACCTCTCGAAGCTCAGTATCGACCCGACGGTGCGCGAGAAACCGGGCCCCGACAGAAGAATCGTCGTCGGGGCATCCGTCGCCGTCGTCGCGATCGTCATCCTCGCTCTCGTGATCGCCTTCGCGCGGCGCGCCCCCGAGGTCGTTGTGGCGAGCGTGCGCTCGGCGGCGGGCTCCGGCCAATCGGCCGTCCTCAACGCGAGCGGCTACGTGACGCCGCAGCGGCGCGCGACCGTTTCGGCGAAGACGACCGGAAAGATCAAGGAAGTGCTCATCGACGAGGGGATGCACGTGAAATCGGGGCAGGTGCTCGCGCGTCTCGACGACATCGACGCGGTCGCGGAGCTGCGGGCGGCCGAGGCCGAGCGCAACGTCGCCACGGCATCCCTCAAGGATATCGAGGTGCGGCTCGACGCCGCGAAAAATACGCTCGCGAGATACCGGGAGCTCCGCACGCACGATTTTGTGAGCCAGCAGGCGCTCGATGACGCCGTGACCGCCGTCGGGAGCCTCGAAGCGCAGCTCGTCGTCGCCAAGGAGACGGTCGGCGCGGCGGAGCGCTCAGTCGACATCGCCCGCCAGAACGTGGACAACTGCGTCATTCGCGCGCCGTTCGAGGGCATCATCGTCTCGAAGGACGCGCAGCCCGGCGAGATGGTGTCGCCGATCTCGGCGGGAGGCGGCTTCACGCGGACGGGTATCGCCACGGTCGTCGACATGAGCTCGCTCGAGGTCGAGGTCGACGTCAACGAATCGTACATAGCCCGCGTCACGCAGGGACAGCGCGTCGAGACGGTGCTCGACGCGTACCCCGACTGGAGAATCCCGTCGAAGGTGCGCACCGTCATCCCGACGGCCGACCGGCAGAAGGCGACGGTCAAGGTTCGGATCACCTTCGATCAGCTCGACCCGCGCATTCTGCCCGACATGGGAGTGAAGGTGTCGTTCCTCGAGGGAGCGCCGGACTCGTCGGCCGCGGCACCGGTGCTCGTGCCGAAGGACGCGATCCGGCGCGACGGCGAGCAGTCGTACGTGTTCCTCGTGAAGGACGGCCGCATCGA
>JBEKAW010000012.1:0-17360 GCA_050015715.1 Candidatus Krumholzibacteriaceae bacterium | reverse complement strand
GCGGAGACCGGGGTCGACGTCCGCCGGGTTCTCTTCCCTGGACGCCGCCTGCGCCATCCGTAGTCTCGACTGCTGCGCGGTCTCGCGCGCGAAGACGCTGCCGGTCGAGAGCGCGACGAGACACAAGCAAAGTGTAATAACCGACCATTTCTTCATAGCCTTTTCCCCCCATCAAACTGGAAAAGCCGATTTTGGAGCAATGTGGTCACACGATCCGGATCGGGTCGCCGACTGGAATCGTTCATCACCTCCTTCGCAGTCCGGGCAGACCTCGAGCATCGCTAATTCGCGCGCGCGCAATCAGGGCGGACTCCGAGCAAGGCCGATTTGAACGCGTCAAATTAGCTGCTGAACTGGTGGGACCTATGTGGGGGTATTGTTCAGGGGACACCCGGTGGGTTGGGCTCGCAGCATGGACGGGCGGAAAACTCGGGGTCTAGTCTCCGTTCCCCTCCCATCCCCGCTACACACCTCTAATATGTGGAGTCTCCTGGAGCCTGTCAAATTATTTTACGCGTTTCGGCGGGAAAAGGTTCCACAAATTTTCGGGCCGCAGCCGCTTCGTGGCGGAGGAATGCCGTTGCCCCGGAGAATTGGGAATAATTCCGCCATGCCCGTTTTGGCTTGGATTGCCCCGGCCGACCTGCTATGTTAAGCGTGTTCGAACGTGGAGGTGATACTTGATGAAAGAAAAAGTGGAAGAGATCCTCACGCAGATACGCCCGAGTCTCCAGGCGGACGGGGGCGACGTCGAGCTCGTCGACGTGGTTGACGGAGTCGTGAAGCTCAGGCTCAAAGGCTCCTGCGCCGGGTGCCCCATGTCCCAGATGACCCTCGCATTCGGGATCGAGAGAGTGCTCAAGGAGAAGGTGCCGGAGGTGAAGAGGGTGGAGGCGGTCTAGTCCGGAAACGGCGCTAGTTGATTTATATTGAATGAGTTATACGGCTCCTGCCTCCTGACGGGAGCCGTTTCGTTTTTGTCATGCTTCTTGCTTTTACTCCCGGTGGCGTATTGGTGAGGACCCGAAGTCGATTCTTCGCACAGGGAGGAATGCACAATGCGAGGCTTCCGCAGCATTATTGCAAGACCGACGAGCCGCGTTGCGCATGGAGCGTCCTGGATTCGTCGAATTGGAATCACGGGGTTCACGATTCTCGAGCTTTGTATCGTGGTCGAGATCATCGGGCTCTTGGCGACGATCGTCATATCGAACTTCTATAAATCGAAGAAAGCCGCCGAGGTGGCTGTGGTTGTGCAGAATCTCGCGAACGTGCAAACAGCGCTGACGTCGTACTTCGCGATGGAAAACAAGTTCCCCCCGACGCTCAACACGATATGGCTCCAGTTCTACAACGGCCGCGTCGTCGATGATTTCTCGTATTGCACGGAGGGGGGCGGCGCCGGATGGAACTTCTTCGTGAGCAACAGCCCCGACATCCGTTTCAACGGGCCGGGACCCGACGAATACGCTATCAAGAGCAACAAGGAGCTTCTGCCGTTCGCTCTCTACGTCTACGGCGACGCGGCGACGAGTGCGAAGATCATCCACTAGGCGCCGGCCGGCGACTCCCCGAATTATCCTCTTTAAATGCCGTCAGGACTGCTCTATGATTTCCCGGACGATTTCGTTCGCGCGGACCGCGCAGAGTGCGAACCCGAGGAGCAGCCGATGAATCGATGTGCCGCGTTTCTCGTCGCGTTCATTCTCGCTTTCTTCGTATCGTTCACCGTTGGGGGCACGAATTTCCCGGAGGAGATCATGAAGCTTCATCGTGAGGCGATCGTTTTCGACGCGCACTGCGACACCGCAATGAGGCTCGTGGGCGACGATCCGATCGATCTCGCCGAGCGTCATACGGACGGGCACATCGATCTTCCGCGCGCGCGGGAGGGAGGGCTCGACGCGCAGATCTTCGCCGTCTGGGTGAGCCCGCAGACGCCGGCGGCGGCGGCGACGGAACGCGCGCACGCGATGATCGACGCCATCCAAGCCCAGGCGCGCAGGCACTCGAACGAGCTCGAGGTGGCCCTGAAGGGCTCCGACGTGAGGCGCATCGTCAAGGAGGGCAAGCTCGCCGCGGTCATCGGGATCGAGGGCGGACACCTCATCGGCGAGAGCCTCGACACGCTCCGCGACTACTACTCGCGCGGCGTCCGGTGCATGACGCTCACCTGGATGAATACGAACAAATGGGCGGACTCGTCCGACGACACGGCGATGTGGGGAGGGCTGAGCGAGTTCGGTCGTTCGGTCGTGCGGGAGATGGACAGCCTCGGCATGATCATCGACTGCGCCCACGTTTCGGAGAAGACATTCTTCGACGTTCTCGAGACGACGAAGAGCCCCGTTCTCATCTCGCACTCGTGCATGCGCGCCCTCGTCGACATTCCGCGCAACGTGAGCGACGACGTGCTGCGCGCCGTGAAGAAGAACGGCGGCGTCGTCTGCGTCAATTTCTTCTCCGGATTTCTCGACGCCGGCTACCACGCGAAGATAACGGCGCTCTGGGCCGAGTACCGGAAAAAGGCGAACGAGCTCGCCCCCGGGTACGGCGGCGATGCGGAGAAGGCGTGGGAGGCGCTGCAGCCGGAGTTCGAGAAGAGGGCCGCGGAGATACCGCCCGTTCCTCTCTCTCGCCTCATCGACCACATCGATCACGCGGTGAAGATCGCCGGTATCGATCACGTCGGAATCGGCTCCGACTTCGACGGGATCAACTCGACCCCCGTCGGCCTCGAGGACGTGTCGAAGCTCCCGGCAATCACGGAGGCGCTCCGCGCGCGCGGCTATTCCGACAGGGACATCAGAAAGATACTCGGCGCGAACCTGCTCAGGCTCGTCGAGAAGGTCATGCGCTAGAAGACGCGAAGCGTCTCGTCGAAGCTCCCGGAGCCCTCGCCCCGCAGAAGCCTCCCGAGCGTCTTCGCGACGCCGACGGGGCTTGCGTCGATCGAGAGACTCTCGAAGAATCCCGGGAACGCCTTGACGTATATCGTGCGATAATCCTTTTCGATTCCCGCCTTCGATGCGGCGAACCGCACGGCGTCGCTCAGGCCCCCGAGCTCGTCGACGAGCTTGATGCCGAGCGCCTGCGTGCCGAAATAGACGCGCCCGCCGCCGATCTCGCGCACGCGCGCCGGATCGAGCTTCCGCCCCTCGGCGACCTTGTCGACGAAGACACCGTACATCTGATCGAGGTAGCTCCCGAGCATCTTCATCTCCTCGTCCGTCATGTGCCGGCCCGTCGAAATCGCGTCGACGTGCTCCCCTTCCTTGAAGACCTCGTTCGACATCCCGATCTTCTCGTAGAGGCGCTCGAGCACCGGTTTGAACCAGACGACCCCGATGCTCCCCGTGATCGTGAACGGGTCGGCGAATATGCGGTCTCCGTACAGCGAGATCCAGTAGCCGCCCGAGGCCGCGACGTTTCCCATGGAGACGACGACCGGGATCTTGACCTCGGTCTGTATCCGGTGGATCTCCTCGAGAATCTCGTCGCTCGCGAGTCCCGAGCCGCCTCCGCTGTCGACACGGAAGACGATCGCCCTGACACCCGGGTAGCGCGAGGCGGCCTTGAGCTGCTTCACGACCGTCTCCGAGCCCATCGTGCGGCTGCCCTGTGCGAGACCCTTCCCGCTCTTCCCGGACTCGATGCTCCCGTACGCGCCGACGATCGCGACGACGGGCGGCTCCGACCAGCGTTCGGTCCAGTATGAGCGGCCGGCGATCGATTCGGTGGAGAGCTTGTCGGGCCTCGCGGCGCCGGCGAGCCGGCCGAGCTCGGCCTTCGCGTCCTTCTCCCAGCCGATCGCATCGACGAGATGCTCCTTGATGAGCTCGTCAGGGCCGAAGACGCGGCCGTCGGCGAGCTCCTTCATGTGCTCGACCGGAATGCCGCGCCCCGTCGCGATTCCGTCAACGAGGAGGCGGTAGCTCTCCTCGACGAGGCCGCGGATCTCCGCGGCCTGCACGGCGGTCGTCGTATCGGTGTAGATCGTGTGGAACGACGACTTGTAGTCGCCCGCAGTGTAGTGGTCGAAATCCACGCCGAGCTTCTCGAAAAGATGTTTCATGCGGTTGATCTCGAGCGAGACGCCGAGTACGCCGACCGTGGCGATCTGCGGCGTGACGATCCGGTCCGCGGCGGAGGCGAGGTAGAGCTCGGTCGAGGAGCCCCCTTCGCCCAAGTAGGCGACGACCGGCTTGCCCGACTCCTTCACCTTGAGCACGGCCTCGCGGATCTCATAGACGTTTGCGCTCACCGGTCCGATGAAGGCGCCGTTCACCGGCGCGATCTTGAGCAGGAGCCCCTTCACGTCGGCGTCGCCGCGGATGCTCGCGAGCTCCCGGAGCAGCGGGTGGAGGTCCGTGGAGCCCCCCATGAGGGAGAAGCCGCCTCCCTCGTCGAGATAGTTGCCGCCGATCGAAACCTCCGCATAGCGCTGCTGGTGGACGAGGGCGCGCTTCACGTAGGCGTCCGTTCCCTCGAGAGTGATGCTGTTCCTGCTGTAGTCGACGTCGCCGTCGACGCGCGAGCGGTTCTGGGCCCCGACGCGCGCCGAGCCGAACCAGATGCTGACGCCGCCCGTGAATTCCTGATACGGCGTGCTCCCGCGCCAGGCCAGGTCTCTCATGTAGGAGCCGAAGAGCTCGATTCCCTGCACGACAGTGACCCGGCCGCCGAAGAGCCAGCCGGGCCTTCTCTCGCTCGCAACCTCGGTCTGCCCCGAGAGCGTGAGCCGCTCGCCGAGCGGCCTGATCGAGACGCCCCCGAGAAAGGAGTTTCTCAGCCTCGTCTTGGAGCCCCCGAAAGGATCTATCGCGGCGCCCCCCGAGAACCTCGGCTCGTTCGCGTTCTTCCAGACGCCTCCGATCGAGAGCATGCGGCACGGCCTCACCATGAAGCCGAGGTCAATCGTGAGGGGCGATCTATTGCTGTACGGAAGATCGGTGTGATGCCACGTGAACGTCGAGCCGATGCTCAAAGCGTCCGAGACTTTTCCGCCCAAGCCGAGCACGTAGTTCCGGGACGTGAAACCCCCGTCATCGGTATAGGTGAAGCCGGCGCCGAGGCCCTGGCCCGCGACGCCGAGCGTGAGCTCGGAGAGGCGGTCGTACCAGTACGTTCCCTGGAGCAGGCTCGTGGAGGAGCGCCTCATGGCGAGCCCCGCGGGATTCACGAAGAGCGCCGCCGCGTCATCGACGTCCGCGACGAAACGGTTCGCGGCGAGCTCGCTGCGGAGCGGCGCCCCGACGGGCGCGAGCGAATCGATCGCGGCGCTCGCCAGTGGCCGGGCGAATGACGGATTCGACACGAGAGAGAGCGTGGCGGCGAGGGCGAGAATGAGGAAAGCGGCCTTTTTCACCGGGGCCTCCTTTGTGAATGCTGGGGCTTCGTTCGCATGCCCCTTATACGGCGGGCATTATATCAGGGTTGCAGGCGGGGGCAACCCCAAATAAATTCAGGCTGTTAGACAGCCCCGCGGGCTCGCGGGCAACGATCGACCCTGCTTACCCCCTCATGTCGGTGGAGCCGGGACAACCCGCAATAAATAAAGAGAATAGCCTATTGACGGCGGCGTTGATTTGTGAGATAATGTGCAAGATAGGATTGTTTTTTCGCGGGCGTCATAAACTGTTTACAGAACGGATGGGGGGGAATGCGAGAGAACTGTTGCTCAAAGGCCGGAATAATCAATTCCCGGATTGCATCTCTTGCCGGCAGGGGATGCATTTTTTGCGTTCTGATCGTCGTCCTGTCGTTCGGCGCCGCCTTCGCGGAGAGCGACGGCATCTTGAAGGGCAGAGTCTACGACTATCAGACCAGCAAACCCGTGCCTGAGGCGGTCATCGCGGTGCAGGGAACCACGAAGACCGTCACGGCCGACAAGAACGGCGTATTCCAGATCGAGCTTCCCGCGGGGAAATACGGGATATCCATTCTCAAGGATGAGTACTACAACACGTGCTACCAGGACGTCGAGATCGAGCCCGCGAAGATCACGACCTACCGGTGCGAGCTCGTTCCGGGGGACCCGAAGCAGCAGTTCTTCTTCGCGATCGGCGGCATCACGGTCGTCGACAAGAAGAACATTCTCCCCGAGAAGATCGAGACGACGCACCAGATCTCGAGCGCCGATATCGAGCACTACCTCTCGACGAACCTCGGGGATATCATGGATTTGGTGCCGGGTGTCGAGCGAACGAAGAACCCGGGGCTCTCCCAGATGAGTATACTCGAGCTCAGGGGCTCCTCGGTCACTCCGACCCTTCAGAACAGCGCCGAGCAAACGGCGGCACTTTTCGGAACGAAGATCATCATCGACGACATCACGATGTCGAACAACTCGAACCTGCAGACGGGCACGGGCACGACGTACGGGGTCGTGAATACCTACGCGGGGACGGGCATCGATCTCAGGGAGATTCCCGCCGACAACATACAGAGCGTCGAGGTCGTGACGGGGGTTCCCTCGGTTCAATACGGCGATCTCACGACCGGTCTCGTCAGGGTGCAGACGAAGATCGGCGCCCAGGCGACGAGGCTCAAGCTGAAATCGAACCCCGACACGAAAGAGGCGAACCTCAGCGGCGGCGTGGATATGAAAGGCACCGGCATCTCCTATAACGCTAACTACGCATACAGCGAGCGGAACATCCGTATCGATGGCGACGAGTACTCCCGCTACAACGCTCAGCTCACCTTCGAGAACAAGCTCTTGGACAAGAAGCTCTCCGTGCTCAACAAGTTTTTCTACACGGGCGTGATCGACCAGTATGACCCGAAGGGCGCCGACTCGCTCGCGCGGAAACAGTCGAACAAGGACAAGACTCTCATCTACGGGCATTCCCTCCAGTACAAGCCGCGCAAGAATCTGAGGTTCGAGTGGACTGCGAACGTCAACTATACAAATCGCGACAGCTATGCCCAGAGCCTCACCGGCGCCGACGTCCGCGTTCTCACCAACGCGACGACCCCGGGAACGCGCGAGGGGTTCTATGATGCGGGCGCGTACCTTTCGAAGGTCTGGGTCAAGGGACAGGAGTGGAACGCCGCGGCGAAGCTCAACGTCCTGTACGATTTCGGGCTCCTGCGCCTCAATCACTCGCTCCTCGCCGGCGGGGAGTACAACTTTTCCAACAACGTGGGCCGGGGACGAATCTTCAACCCGTTCTATCCTCCATACGGCGATCTCGGCCAGCGCCCCCTGCCGTTCGATGCATCTCCCGCGCTCCAGAGCGCGAATCTCTACTTCGAGGACAACCTCAAGGGCTTTCTCTTCATGCGTCCGTACGACGCGAGCATCGGGGCTCGCTACGAGATGTACTCGCCATATAAGCTCAATCTGGACGGCCTGTTCAACGACAAGGAGGTCGTCGAGTCGAGGAACGGCAATTTTCTCAATCCGAGGATCCGGCTGAAATACGAGCCGTACGGGGGGAGCCAGGTCCGTTTCAGCTGGGGCAAGAGCTCGAAGATGCCGTCGCTGACCCAAATCTATCACGGGCCTCAGTACATCGACGTCGTCGAATCGAACGTTTCCCCTCCCCCCGATTCCATGCCTCTCATATCGACCTACGTGTTCAATTTCAACAATCGAAATATCAAAGGCTACCAGGACAATAAGGCCGAGCTCTCGTTCGATCAGAAGATGGGCCCCGTCGGGGTGACGGTGACCGGATACCATACGCGATCGAGCCATATCAACCAGGGCATCATGGCGCCGATCACGCTTTACCGCTACCGCTGGACCCAGTGGCCGAGCGCCGCGGGCAGAACGGTGATTGACACGCTCAACACCGACCTTACGAGTGGCGATGCAAACTATAAGGACGTCGGGCGGGCCGAGAGCTACGGTCTCGAGACGGAGATCGTCACGAAGCGCATTCCGAGGCTGTCCACCTCCTTCCACATCTCGACCTCGTTCGTGAAGTCCACGGCGGGTGCGTCGGGCGATTACATGGTCTCTCCGAGGTTGGTCACGTTTCCTGAGAACGGTACAAAGCGCACGATCTATCCGTTCTACTATTACATCGACGATTGGGGGAGAAAGTTGCTCGTCAACTACACCGCCGACTGGTTCCTGCAGAAGCTCGGCATGTGGGTCACGTTCTTCGTCCAGCAGACGCTTCTCGAGGCGACGCAGTACTACGAGAATCCCATTCTCTATTCAACGGGGTACTTCGATCCCATCGAGGGGAAGATCGTCAAGATAACACCCGCGAGATCGAATGCGCTCAATCTCACGCGCAGCTACACCGCGAGCAACCTCGCCGTTCACACGAAGCCGAACAATCGCGTGCTCTTCAACATCAACGTCTCGAAATCGATAGGCAGGGGCGCCGAGATCTCGCTCTTCGTGCAAAACGTGCCGGACGATCCATCCTATTATTACGATGACTACAGCGGCATATGGCAGCAGCGCAATCCCTACATCTTCTACGGAGTCGAGTTCAGCTCGATTCTGGACGGTCTGTGGAACCGCACGCCGGCGGGGGGGACATCGAAATGAGAAGGGGAACGTTCATCGCCGTCGCCGCGCTTGTCCTCTTTTCGAGCTGCGGTCAAGAGATGCCCGGCATGCCGGACGGGCGGGGCGAGTTCACCGTGACCGTGGCGGATACGTCGGGGCTGCTGCCGGGGAGCGTGGCCGGCATTCCGTTCCCCCTCGACTCTGCCGAGGTCAAGATCGAGTCGCGGACGAGCGTCTATACGGCCACGGCGACGACCAACACGGCCGGAATTGCGAGCTTCGATCATCTCCCCACGGGGCGCTTCTCGGTATTCGCGAGGCGCGATATCTATCTGGGCTCGGCCAAGAAGACCTTCACGGGCTCTTTCGCGGTCCTCGTGCAGGGGAAGGAGAGCGTGAGGGACACCGTTCTCGTCAAGCCGGTCTCGTCGAGCCAGCTCATGATCAACGAGATCTTCTACTGCGGCTCCTGCGCCTCGTCGTTCTACTTCTACGATCAGTACGTCGAACTCTACAACGCCTCGGACGACACGATGTACCTCGACGGAGACATCCTCACGAGGCAGCTCCAGACCGTCGATCCCGAGATGGAGACAGTAGACTACACGAAGGCCATCTATGCGTTCCAGTTCCCCGGGACCCCGGTCACGGGGCGCGAGTATCCGATCCGCCCGAAACAGTTCATGGTGGTCGCCGCGGATGCCGTGAACCACAAACTGTACTGCGCCAATTCCATTGATCTGTCCAACGCGGACTGGGAGTTCTTCAACGCCCTCGGGAACGACTACGACAACCCGGCTGTTCCGAATGTCAACAGCATCACGGACAAGACGACGGACTTCCTGATCAACCTCTCGCACAACGCCGTCGTCCTCGCCAACGGCGAAGAGTACACGATCGACGCGAACGATTACGTGCGGATTCCGATCAAAGACGTCATCGACGGGGTCGAGTACAGCTCGGACCCGTCGGCGGCCAAGGCGTTGACGGTGCGGATCGACGCGGGATACGCCGGTATGGGCATGGTGAAGTACAGCGGTTATTCGACGGAGCGCCGGGAGCTCGGGCTCGATACGAACGATTCGACGTTCGATTTTATGAACCTGGTTCACCCGACACCCGGGTTCTTCCACTAGGATGGATGGGCGCAGGATGACGCAAGCGGTTCTGTATATCATGGTCTCGGGGGTCTGCGCCGCGGCGGTTTCGTGCGGCCTCGAGAGGCCCATGGCGCCGGACGGGCGCGGCGAGCTCACCTTGACCGTGGCGGACACCTCGGGGCTTCTGCCGGGGAGCGTCGAGGGCGTTCCGTTCTATCTCGACTCTACCGAGGTCAGGATCGAATCGCAGACACAGATCTTCACGGCTTCGCGGATGACCAATCCGGCCGGCATGGCGAGCTTCGATCATCTCGACGCGGGACGCTATTCGGTGTTTGCGAGGCGCGAGATCTATCTCGGTTCGGCCAAGAAGACCTTCACGGGCTCATTCTCGCTGCTCGTGCAGGGGAAGGAGAGCGTGAGGGACACGGTTTTCGTCAAGCCGGTCTCATCGAGCCAGCTCATGATCAACGAGCTCTACTATTGCGGCTCCTGCGCCTCGTCGTTCTATTTCTACGATCAGTACGTCGAGCTCTACAACGCCTCTGCCGACACGATGTACCTCGACGGGGACATCGTCACGAGAGAGCTCGGTGTCATCGATCCCGAGATGGAGCAGGAAGATTACGTTCGGGCGATTTACGCGTACCAGTTCCCGGGGACGCCGCTCACCGGGCACGAGTATCCGATCCGCCCGAAACAGTTCATGGTGCTCGCCTCGGACGCCGTGAACCACAAGCTGTACTGCGCGAACGCCGTGGATCTGTCCAACGCGGACTGGGAGTTCTTCAACGCCCTCGGGAACGATTACGACAACCTGAACGTTCCGAATTTGAACAGCATCACGGACAGGACGACGGACTATCTGATAGCCCTGACTCATAACGCCGTCGTCATCGCGACGGGGGACGAGTACACGATCGACGCGAACGATTACGTGCGGATTCCGGTCAGGAATGTCATCGACGGGGTCGAGTACAACTCGAATCCTGTCTACGTCAAGGAAATGACGGTGCGGATCGACGCGGGATTTGCCGGTATCGGCATAGTAAAGTACAGCGGATATTCGACGGAGCGCCGGGAGCTCGGGCTCGATACGAACGATTCGACGTTCGATTTTATGAACCTGGTTCACCCGACGCCCGGGTTCTTCCACGGGCACTAGGGTGGATGGGTGCAGGATGAGGCGAGCGGTTCTGTGTATCGTGATTTCGGGAGCTTGCGCCGCGGCGATCTCGTGCGGCCTCGAGAAGCCGGATCATCCGGACGGGCACAACGAGCTCGTTCTGACGGCGTTCGACACGAGCGGTGTGTACGGGAGAGATACGATTATCGCGGGCGCGCAGGTCGAGGTGTCGAGCACGACGTTCGACTTCAAGGAGACGTTCAGGACCGACGCGGAGGGACGTCTCGTTATCAAGAATCTGCCGGCCGGGGAGTATAACGTGCAGGCGACCAGGAAGGATGACGTGAGCAGGGTGCTTCTCATAGGCCAGAAGCAGGAGCAGCTTCTGGACGCGGTGGAAAAGGCGGACACGATCTATATGTCGTTCATATCGACGTCCCCCATCGTCATCAACGAGGTCTATTTCGCCGGCTGCAACTACTCGTCCTTCTATTACTACGATCAGTACATTGAGCTCTACAACACGACCGACGAAACGCTCTACCTCGACGGATTATTGGTCGTCAGGGGCACCCAGGCCGACGGCATCTTCGACTGGGATCCCCTGACATCGGACGTCGCGCTCGGATACTACGTGTTCACGTTTCCCGGCACGCGCGGCGTCACGCACGAGTGCCCCATACGGCCCAAGCAGTTTGTCGTCATTGCGACCGATGCCATCAACCACCACAACTACGGGAGCCTCTGCGTCGATCTCAGCAACGCCGATTGGGAGTTCTTCAACGCGTTGGGCAACGACTACGACAATCCCGCCGTCCCGAACCTCACGCCGGTCTCGACCTACACGCAGGATTTCGCCATGAATCTCGGGCACTCGTCGGTGTGGCTCGCGACGGGGGAGAGCTACACGTTCCAGGAGCACTGCTACATGTCGGGCACGAGCATGATGTGTTCGGAGTACACGGCGTTCCCGTTGAGCACGATCCTCGACGGTGTCGAGTATTCGGGCAATCCGCCGGCGTACCGGTACCTCTCGCCTCGCATCGACGCGGCGGTCGGCGGCAACGGAATAACGAGATACAGCGGCAAGTCCATCGAGCGGAAGCTGCCCGGTCTCGACACGAACAACAGCTCGTTCGATTTCGAGATCGTCACGCCTACGCCGGGTTACAGCCATATACGAAAATGAGAAGGAGTTCGATGAAGAGGTTTTCTGCCATGAGGGTTTGCGGTCTCGCGGCCGCCGTATCCGCGGTGATGACGCTTGCCGGGACGACAATAGCGCTCGGAGACGGGCTCCGCACGTCGACGATGGGCAACTGCTCCATCGGTCTCGTCGATTCCGACAACCAGGTCAATCCGTACGATTTCGGGGGCAACCCGGCGTTTCTGCTGTTCGATTTCGAAACCCAGTGGAACCGGATGATTGTGAGCTACGACGAGCAATCGGGTCCGCTCAAACGCCCCTACGATCCGATGCTCGTCAACGACAGCTACATCGGCTTCGAGGGGCGCAGGCGCCTGAGCGACAACCAGGCCGTGTGGGGCCGGTTCGAATACGAGCGGTTGTGGCAGCGGGAGCAGTGGCGCTCCCTCGAGATCGACCCGTACAACGATCCGTTCTACCTCACCGACCACACGACCGGGGACTTTCTCTACTACGGCCCGTCGGCGAGCGTCAATTATTCGCTGCGGCTCTCGCCGAATGTGCTGCTCGGAGCCGGCTTCGATTACGACATCTCGACGGGTCTCAAGAACAAGTACACGCGTCCGCAGATCATCCACAACTACTTCCACGGGAACGTCGGGCTCATCATCGAGGCGAATCCGCACTGGACTCTCGGTTTCATGGCCCAGCCGCTTCGTATCCAGAACCGGACCGAGTTCGCCCAGACGGATCTGGGCTACGACAACCAGATATTCCGCTATTCGGGGGACGCGATCTATGAGATCCGGTCGTTCCAGAGCTACTCGATTCGCGAGCTCCTCCGGGGCGGCGAGCTCGCCGTGCAGAACTTCTACACGACGGACCAGCTCAGGGTCGGGACCGTTTTCACGTACGGTCTCGTCGAAAACAGGATCATGTACAACGCGACCAATCCCGAAGAGGCGGGCTTCTGGCAGGACGGGACGATCGATTTTCAGCTGCTGGCGCGGTACACGCCGAAGGACAAGCCCTATACGCTCGGCTTCACCGCCCGCGCGACGAACCAGGACGGCTGGGCCAAGCGGCCCCGCTTCCCGAACGTGCTCCTCTACGACAACCCGATCAAGCTGCGATCCGTCGGCGGAGGGGGGAGCTACCTCATCAAGTCGCTCGATCTCGCCGTGTCGGGGGACTACGTCTTGAACGCCTACGACATCGAGGCGGATGACTTCGGAGCTAATTTCTTCCAGCACCGGATATTCACGCAGAATATCGGCCGCTTCGGCCTCGAATACACCGCATACAACGTTTTCGCGCTCCGCGGCGGGGTCGAGGTCACGGATTATGTCGTCGACCGCTGGCTCAAGCTCCCTTCGAACATGGATCGCTACCGCTTTACGGCGGGCGGCTCGTACAGCTGGCACCTGTGGCAGGTCGAGGCGCAGCTCCTCTATGCGAGGAACACGAGAGAGAATGACGACAGGGAACGCAGAGACCTGAGCGGTATTTTATGGTTCACACGATCGGAATAACGAAGGAGGTGGTGCGTCGAGTCCCGAATGGAAACTAAATCAGCGCTCTCCCGGTTCCAGGGCGCCTTTTGGGGGGATCAGGCACACGGCAGCCCGGGAATCGGCCTTCTGAGATACAGCGCCAGGGGAGGTGCAACATGAAACTCAGAATTGCTGGCTGTTGTATCGCAATGCTGCTGCTTCTCACAACGTCGGCCTTCGCGCAGTGGCAATTCGCGTATACGCAGACTTATAACTACACATTCTACTCGGTTAACTTCCCGAGCTCCACGGTCGGGTACATCGTCGGCAGCGGCGGCGTTATTTTCAAATCGACAGACGGCGGATCCACGTGGACCCAGCAAACGTCGCCTACGACGACGACCCTCTACAAGGTGTTCTTCACCGATGACACGCACGGCTTTGCCGTCGGAGACGCGGGGACGATCATCCACACGACGGACGGCACAAACTGGACCGTCCATCCGCAGAGCGGCGTCATCACGACGAAGCAGCTTGCGACCGTGTGGTTCGTCGGGTCGACCGGGTGGATCGCCGGCGGCGCCGACAACGTCAAGTGCGAGATCTACAAGACGACGGACGGCGGCACGACCTTCTCCAACGTCACCGTGACGAACCCGTCGACCGATTATTGCACGGACATCTCGTTCTACGACGCGAACCTCGGCTACGCCTCGCTCGACGGTAACGGGATCATGTACACGTCGGACGGCGGGGTCAACTGGACCAAGACCACGCTGAACCTGGGGCCCTATCCGTACACGAGGACCGACATGGAATGCATCCGCGCGACGGGCCCGACATCGGCGGTCGCGGGAGGCTGGGGCTCCATGGTCGGCCCGCAGCCGACCATTCTCGTCGTTTCGACCGACTCGGGGCTTCACTTCACGTGCCCGAACACGAGCTATCCGTGGGCGACATACGGATACGGGTACGGCTTCAGCGAGTTCGGTAACGGCGAGGTCATCTTCATGGGCGGCAGCTCGGCATCGGCCGGCATCACGATTACCTCGACGGACCTCGCAACCTGGAACAGAATGCCCGCCTTCTACTGGCAGACGTTCAGGGGCTGCTGCGTCGTGCCGGGCACCGACAGGGTCGTCGCGGTCGGCGAGCAGGCGGTCATCGCCCTTTCCACCGATCGGGGCAATACGTGGAGCTATCCCGTCAACCCCGGGACGTACCTGCAGGGCTTCTGCTACATTAACGGCGTCGGCGCCAACAAGGTCTTTGCGGTCGGCGTCGGATCGGTCTATTTCCAGATCAACGCCGCTACGGGCGCCGTGAAGCCCGGCATCATCTCCCCCTTGAACTGGGGCGCCGAGCTCGAGGACATCGAATACGTCGTCAACCCGTGGATTCCGCCGGTCGGCGGGACATGGGGCACCGAGTACAATGACGTGGTATACGCCTCCGGCAAGAACGCATACTTCTGCAAGTCCATCGACGCAGGCCAGACGTGGACCCAGCTCGATCACGCGGCGTCGAACTTCTCGATCTACTGGGGCATGCATTGGTTCGATCCGGATACGGGCGTCGTGGTCGGCTGCAAGGATGACGGCGCGAACCACCGCAAGGAGTACATCTGGAGGACGACGGACGGCGGCACGACCCTTACCCCCGTGTGGAGTCCGCAGCTTGCGGGAACGAACAACGAGTGGAACGGCGTCGCCTTCGCGCCGGACAATCCGGCTATCGGCGTCGCCGTCGGCGACACCAGGTACGTGGTCTACACGAGCGATCGGGGATACCACTGGACCCAGGGAACGACGAATATCGTTACGTCGACGATCAACATCCTGAGAGTCGTCATGATCAACTCGACGACCGGCTACGCGATCGGCACGTCCGGAACGCTCATCAAGACGACGGACGCGGGGCATACGTGGCAGGTGCAGACGGTTCCGTGGGGGACCACGAACCTCTGGGGCATCACCTACGACACGCCGAACCGGCTCTGGGTCAGCGGGGCCGACCAGATGTGCTACTACACGAAGGACGGCGGCACCACATGGACGTCGATCCCCGTGTCGCTGGTCGCCTCGTCGTGGGACGTCAAGAGCGTCTACTATCAGGGCGCGGCCGGCATTCTCTGGGTCGGCACCGAGTACGGCAGCATTCTCGACCGGACGGACCAGCCGGTCACCGGCACCGAGACGCCGAAGACCCTGCCGTACGTGCTCAACCAGAACTACCCGAACCCGTTCAACCCGTCCACGACGATCGAGTTCGCGATCGCGAGCGACAGCCACGTCGGTCTCAACGTCTACGACGTGACCGGCAGGCTCGTCGCGACGGTCCTGAACAAGGATCTCAAGGCGGGCAAGTATACGGTCGCTTTCAAGGCGGACAAGCTCGCGACCGGCGTCTACTTCTACAAGCTCACGACGAGCAAGGGAGAAGAGACCCGGAAGATGGTCATCATCCGCTAGTTCCGGCAGACGGAACAGGTATCAGGGAGGGGGCGGCCGTTCGGGCCGCCTCCTCTTCGCATTCGAAAGAAAGGTTCGTGATGAGAAAGACTGCTCTCTTTGCGCTCGTGATCGTGTGCACCTTCCTCCTCTCCGCGGTGCACCAGGCGATCTCGAGCCCCGGTAACGAGCCGATCAGGCTCATGCGCCGTCCCGACATCAACAACGGGCGGATCGTCTTCGCGTGGGCGGGAGACCTCTGGATGGTGCCCGAGGAGGGCGGCCAGGCGCGGCGCCTCACCGTGCATACGGGCACGGAAGACTATCCGAAGTTCTCCCCCGACGGGACGACGATCGCCTTTTCCGGCGATCTCGACGAGCGGTCGAACGCGATATGCACGATGAACGCGGACGGAACGGGCGAGCCGAAGCTCCTGACCTATCATGCGGCCGGCGGCTATCCGGTATGCTGGACGCGCGACGGGAAGGACGTCGTGTTCGCCTCGACGCAGGAATCCTTCGTCCGCTTCTTCACGCAGCTTTTCCGCGTGCCCGCGGGCGGCGGGCTCCCCGTCGAGCTCGAGCTCGGCAAGGCGAGCTTCGCATGCTACTCCCCCGACGGCACGAAGATCGCGTACAACCTCCATCCCAATCTCTTCTGGTGGTGGAAGCGGTACAAGGGGAGCATGAACCAGGACATCTGGATTTACGATTTCAAGACGGGCGCCTACAAGCAGATCACGACGTGGGAAGGGAACGACGCCTGGCCGATGTGGACGGGAAACCGCATCTACTTCGCCTCCGACCGCGAGGGGGGCGTCAACAACATTTTCTACTACGATCTCGATTCCGGCCAGACGACGCAGGTGACGCGATTCGACAAGCACGGCGTCACGTGGCCGTCGATGAGCTCGGACGGCAGTAGAATCGTTTTCGAGCGCGATGCCCGGCTCTACGTGCTCGACACGGGGAAAGGCGAGACCCGCGAGGTGATCGTCTACGCCCCGCTCGACACCCGGGACAACATGATCAGCTATATCAATCCCATGGAATCCATCAACAGCTTCGACGTGTCTCCTTCGGCGAAGCGAATCATCTTCGAGGCCCGCGGCGATCTCTACACGATGCCCGCCGAGCACGGCGACGTGCGGAATCTCACCGAATCGCCGGGCGCGCGGGACGTGAGCCCGGCGTGGTCCCCCGACGGCAAGTGGGTCGCGTACGTCTCCGACAAGAGCGGGGACTGCGAGATCTACCTCGTCGATCAGATGGGGAAGGAGAAGGAAAAGAAGCTCACGTCGAACGGGCATTTCAAGACGTACATCATGTGGTCCCCGCTGAGCGACAAGATGCTCTACACGACGGAGGAGAACGCGCTGTATCTCCTCGACAAGGACGGCGGCGATCCCAAAGTCATCGCGAAGAGCGAGAACGGCGACATCTCGAGCTACTCGTGGTCTCCCGACGGCGCCTGGATCGCGTACGCGTTGCCCGATCGCAACCGGAACGCTGACATCTACATCTACGACGTGAAAACGGGGAAGACGCATCAGATCACGACCGACCTC
>JBEKAW010000011.1:0-21119 GCA_050015715.1 Candidatus Krumholzibacteriaceae bacterium | reverse complement strand
GACGCCGACCGATTCGAGGTACTTGATGAGCTCCTGCTTGGGGAAATGTTTCGTTCCGTTGAAACCCATATGCTCCACGACGTGGGCGAGCCCGACTTGGTCGTCATCCTCGAGAACGGAGCCCGCGTTGACCGCAAGCATGATGAATGCGCGCTTTTCAGGATCGCGGTTCACCCTGATGTAGTACTTCAAGCCGTTGTCGAGCTTCCCGATGGTCACCTCTGGATCCATCGGAATCGGGGCGTCGAGCCGCGGCTCCCGGCCCGCGTCGCGCCGCCCGGCGTACGCGCCCGGCGTCGCCGCCGAGGCACAGAGGATGAGCGCGAGAGCGATCGTAGCGACAGCGAATGTCAACCGTTTCATGCCTGCCCCTTTCTCAGAATCCCGGCGGATGCTTCAGATGAAAATCGGTCGCGTCCTGGTAGGTCTTCGCCACGGCGAGGAGCGTGGCTTCGCCGAAAAGCCTTCCCATGAAGGTGACGCTCGTCGGGCAGCCGTTCTTGTCGAATCCGTTCGGGAGCACGACGCACGGATGACCGGTGAGATTCGTGAGAAGCAGATTGCTCCCGCCGAACGATGGCGAAAGGTACACGTCGACGTCGAGCTTCTGCATGTCCTGAATGATGAGGCGGCGAAGCCGGTTCGCCTGGATGTACTCGACGGCCGGAATGAACCGCGAGGCGCGGAACACGTTCGGCCAGGCGTCCCTCGTCTGCCGCACCATGAGGCTGTCTCTCCCCGTGCGCGTGAGATCGTCGAACGCGGCAGCAGCCTCGGCGCTCAGGATGAACCCGATCGCGTCGACGGGGTAGTCGGGGAGATCCACGGGTACGAGCTCGGCCCCGAGCTCGCGGAGCTTCGCGAGCGTGGCGGCGTCATTGGCCTTGTTATCGTAGTCGGCGTCGAAGAGCTTCTTCAGATAGCCGATGCGCAGCTTCTTGAGATCGACCTTCGGATTGTAGTTGAACGACGCGTCGATGAGCGTCTGATCGACGCCGTCCGCGCCGCGGATCGCGTTGAACACGATCGCGCAGTCCTCGACGGTGCGGCATATCGCGCCGATCTTGTCCATCGACCAGCTCAGGGCCATGGCTCCCGTCCGGCTCACGCGCCCGTACGTGGGCCTGAGCCCCGTCGCGCCGCAGCGCGTCGAGGGGGACACGATCGAGCCCCACGTCTCCGTGCCGATCGCGAACGCGACGAGCCCCGCGGCCGTCGCGGAGGCCGATCCCGCCGACGAGCCGCTCGAGCCCTGCTCCGGGTTCCACGGATTGCGCGTCATCCCTCCGTACCACACATCCCCCCAGGCGAGCTCGCCCATCGTGAGCTTCGCGACGAGCACGGCGCCGGCCGCGTCGAGCTTCTTGATCACGGTCGCGTCCTCGTCGATCACCTGATCCTTGTAGGGCGCCGAACCCCACGTCGTCTTGTATCCCTTGACCGCGAGAAGGTCCTTCGCGCCGTATGGAATCCCGTGCAGGAGGCCGCGATATTTGCCCTTGGCGATCTCCTCGTCGGCGAGCCTCGCGCGCTCGAGCGCCCGTTCCTCGGTGAGGGTGATCACGCACTGGAGCTTCGGCCCGTACTTCCTGAGCCGCTCGAGGTACATCTTCGTGAGCTGCGTGGAGGTGACCTTCTTCGTGCGGATGAGCTCGGCGAGGTCGCGGACCGGCCAGAAGGCGAGATCCTCGATATTCGCGGGCGCCTCGAGCTTGCGCGCCTTGCTCACGACGAACCCCCGCTCCTTCGTGTCGAGCTTGAGGCCGGCTGGAATGGGGTTGAACTGGATTGCGGGCGGCACGGAGTTCGCGATCGAGACGCCTCTCAGCTTGAGATAGCTCTGCAGATTGTCGATGAGATCCTGCAGCATCGAGTCGCGCTCCACCTGCGTGAACGTGAGCCCGATGACTCGTTCGGCCCCGACAATGTCCGCTTTCTTGACTTGAAGCGTGTCCCCGCCGGCCGACATGAAAATGCCGGCGCACGCGACGAACGCGACCGCCTGAAGCACGAGAGTGCACCTCCGCATCGAGACCTCCTCGCGGTTTATGAAAAGACGCATTTATGCCCCAAGCTTCGACAGGATCTCGTCGAATCTCCGATTGGCCATTCTCATGTAATCGTCGACGGCGTTCGCGGAGGGAAAGAGAGGCTCCTCGAGCTTCGCGATAGTCTCCGCAGAGATCCGCGAGTTCTCGACGACTTCCCTGCCCGCATGCCGCACCACGTCCTTGTAGCGCTCGACGATCGGCCTCAGCTCGATCACCGGGGACGTGAGCAGCGCCCCGCCGTCTCTGTAGATCTCGGCTATCAGATCGGCGTGGATGTTTCTCGCCACCCTCCTGAACAGGAGCCGCAGCACCTGAAAGTGGCTCTGCTGCGGAAACCCGCAATTCGAAATGACGGCGATCTTCGAGGGCTTCCCGTGCCGCATCACGTGGCGGCATTCTCCGCCGCCGTCTTTTTCCCAGTGCGGATCCGCGAGCGGAACAAGACGGTCCATGAAGTTCTTCATGAGTCCCGTAACGTTGTCGACATAGACCGGCGTGGCAAAGACGATCGTATCCGAAGCGATCGCCGTGGCCAGAAGCTCGTCCATATCGTCCCGCTGAGCGCATACGCCCGGCGTCTTCATCCAGCACGCGTTGCATCCCGTGCAGGGCGAAACCTTTTTCTTCGCGAGAAGCACGTTCTCGGTCTCGGCCCCTGCTTCTCGCGCCCCCTTCAGGAACGCGTCCACGATGACGTGTGTGTTTCCACGCTCCCCCTTGGGGCTCCCATTGAATGACGTTATCTTCACCCCGTTGGTTCCTTTCTCGGGCCATACGGCCCGGTCGCTCCAGCTATCGTCCGCGCCGCGTCAGTCCCCCCATCCGGTGTTATTCACCTGAGCGCTTGCGATCGTACCGACAACCACGGCCGCCATGGCCACGAGCAGAAAGTATACGCCCGGTTCGCCATGGAGAGCGAAGCCTGCATAGAAGGAGGTGACGCTCCCGCTGCCGACTCGCGCGTCGCGCGTCGCCACGGGCAGGGACTGCCAGACGGTCTCGAAGGAGATGACATTCTTGTACCTGCCTGCCTCGCCTCCCACAGGTCCTCTCTTTGATACCCGACCGCCACTGTATATTCGAGCCCGAAACCCTCCAACCGCTTTGCGAGCGAATCCTGCGGGAATACTCTGATCTCGAGCCCCGTCGCGGCAAAGAACCGGACGTTCTCTGCATGATACCATATCAGGTTGGTGCTCTCGCCTCCAGCGAGGGCGCCGGATTCGATATAGGCGTCGAGCCTCCTTCCGGTCGGCGCACCTCGCGTCTCGGTCGCATACCCCGTGCTCGAGGCGAGAATGCTCAGAAGAAGCGACGAAGCGATCCATCGCGTTGCCGGCGAACGATATATCATGTTTCCAATCCCGGGCATGGAGATGGCGCCTGTTCAGAGCCCCCTGTGCGTATCGACGGAGCAATCTTGCTACAACCCGGCCCTCCGGGGCAAGCCCCATGATGCGCCCCCGCGGGCTGCAATTTGAAATTCCCTTTGGCACCGCTTCTTGCTATATTCGTTTTCGGGCCTCGTATGGAGGCTCTCTCGCCCCCTCGCGCCGGCGTGGCCTTTACGGTGCGGGCACATGTTTCCGGAGACCTAACGTATGAAGCTTATTGTCATTACAATCATACTGGCCCTGTGTGCGCCCGCTGCGGCGACGGCGGACGAATACATCCTGAGAAACTCGTTCGTCAACGTCGTTGTCGATCTCGGAACGGGCGCTATCGCGGAGTTCCACGACCTGCACACTCCCGATTCGACGATGATATTCCATGCGAACGAGAGCGTTCTTCAGATTGCCGCCGGCGACATGAAGCCCACCGCGTTCGAGGTGCTCGAAAACGGCCCGGACTTCGTCACGATCGAGTCCCAATCATTTCACGGTTCCGGTTCGAGCCTGCCTCTTCTCACGACGATAACGTACCGTCTGAACGAATACGAGCTGAGCGTCGACTACAAGTTCCAGGCACTGGGCAGACTGGACATGATCAACGGACTCGACATCACGACCGCTTCCTCGGCCTGGAAGTACTTCGTCATCGGAAACCAGTTCGCGCAAGAGGGGTGGATCATATTGGGCGAGCCCCCCGGCCTCCGGCGCAGGGCGCTGGACCAGGTCTACCAGCTCAGGAGCCCTCTCAGGAATCTCACTCTCGTGTTCCCGAATCCGTACGAGAGCTTCGCCACGATCACGACGTCGGGCTCGCATTCGTTCAACTTCCGCTGGCAGATCCTCATCTCCACCCCGCCGCCGCAGGCGGTCGATCCGAAGGGACCCAACCTCGCTTCGGTCCTGCCGGCCGGCACGCAGCTGCGTCGTCAAGTCAAGCTCATCGTGAGTCACACGGACGAGGTGGGCGAGGAGAAGACGAACCCGCTCGCCTATTTCTCTCCGTTCCCGAACGGATACGATCAGGTGATCGCCATGACGTTCGACGACGTCCCGTTCGGGCGCTGGGTCACGCTTCAGCCGAGCATCAATCCGGACACGCTCAGGGAGGCGTACCTCATAACGCTGCTCAAGGATCACCCGAAGATGAAGCAGGGCTGGATCGTCCTCCCCGACGAGATTGACACCGAAGCGGATCTCGCGACTCCGAATTACCCTCCCGGCAAATGGTGGCTGGCCCACGGCAGGTACCGCATGTGGAATCATGCGCCCGCGGCATACATCCAGTGGCTCCGCAACATCGACCGCGACAGCCTCGTCTACGGATACGAGAATCGCGTCCATCTCGGGAGTCACGGCTATCACCATACTCCCGAGATGCTGTTCGGGAGCAACTTCGAATTCCAGTCGTACAATCCGGTTTCGGACGACAGCACTTTCACCACCATTGCGAACGAATTCTCCCTCCTCGGGCTCACCAGGCACCCGCCGAAATGGATTCGATTCCCCGGTTTTCATTTCAGCCGTTCCGCGATCGACGCGCTGATCAGGCACCAGTACATTCTCTTCGACTACTGGGGAGTTTACGACAAGCTCCCGTGGATGCTTTTCTACGGCGATTACGGACGCATCTGGGGAATCGGCACCCAGTGGGAAGGGGACACGCCGAGCTCGTTCCAGGATATGGATTTGATGCTGCGCGCGGGGCGGCTCTGCCATACCTCGGGTCATCCGTTCAAATGGTTTGACGGCGACTCGGCGACGGCGTACACGCCGATCAGCGCCATATTCCAGCAGGCGGAAAGCAAATATCCGAATCTCGGGTACATGTTCCCGGACGAAGTCGGTTTCTTCGCCGACGAAACCTACGACATCCACGATATCCAGACCGAGGCCGCATGCGATACGTTCTTGGTCTTCTTCACGGGGGCCGCCGCGTCGGGTCAGACTCTCGTGCTGGAATGGCCCAGCGACATACCGCGCCCCACGGTCGCGAGCGTCGACGGCGTCAACATTCCGAACGTGGAGGCGCGGGGCCAGCGCATCGTCCTGCGCATGCCCGTGCTCGCGAACGCCCGTCACATCGTGAGACTCCCGGCCTCCCTCGGCAACCTCTGCAGCGCGGAGACGCCTCCTTCGAAATTCGTCCTCGCCCAGAACTATCCGAACCCGTTCAATGGGGGCACCGCCTTCAACTACGATCTGCCGCGCTCCACCCGCGTGAGGCTCGTCGTCTACAACGTCGCGGGTGAAACCATCGCGACGCTCGTGGACAAGGAAGAGCAGCCGGGCAGCTACACGGTCGCGTGGGACGGTCTCGATCGTGAAGGAAGGCGGGTGGCGAGCGGGGTCTATTTCTACCGGCTCCAGACGGGATACGCCTCGATGGTTCGCAAGCTCGTTCTCGTGCGGTGACGTCGCTCAGTCGATCTTCCCGTCCACGTCGATCATAGTATCCTGCGAATGCGGCTCCGATCGAGCATCACGGGAAGCCCCTGCGGGAAGCGCGCGAACGACGCGAGGCGGTCCCAGCCGCAGCCCGGATAATCGAGGATCGGCTCGAAGGACCGGATGCCGGTCGCGATCGAGCCGCCGATCATCCACATCGGCGCCGTAAAGATGAGCGCCCATCCATTGAGAACCGTCAACACCGTGCCGAACATTACCTGGCCGGCCATCAGCCCCGCCTTGGCATCATAGGTCAGGAGGCGGGCGTGTCTGATATTCGCCTTGGCCACGGCGTGAAACGTCGTGTCCGCCATGAAGAGGCTGTCCCGGCTGACCGCGATGAGCTCCCCCCGGAGCTGCGGCGCGTGCGGCGCCTCGGTCTGCAGCACCACCCACGCGCCATGGACCGCGACGCGCTCCTGTTCGGGCGACCCCATCCACCCTCGCGGAGCGTGCGTTATCGCGCAGCCGCAGCAGACGACGCACGCGAGCGCGAGAGCACGGGCACCGGTTCCGCTACGGCTTCGCATAACGGCTCCTCCAGAATGAATCTTCCATACCGCTCTCGGCCTTCTTGAACTCGGGGGCCAGCCGCGTCAGCGCCGAGCGGGGGCTGAGGAACATCTCCGCGAGGAGCGACGGATTCTCCTCCTCGATCCACTCGCTGCGGATCCATTCGAGATAGTAGCCGCGGCTCTCGAGAAACAGCTGATAATCGACGGACGTGTCGGGCAGATGGTATTTCAGCGTATAGGCGTCGCCCGGGAGCGTCGTGAGCGCCTTCCCGGGGTCGCACAGAAGGGCCAGCGCCGCGTCGTCGAGGCGGCCGTCTTTGAGGGCCGCATACGGCTGCACGCGGACGGCCTCGACCGTGCCCGAGAGGACGGCGAGCGCCGCGTAGTCGATACGCCAGTTCCCCTTCGTCATTATCAGGCGGACGCGCGCGTGAGCGCCGGGGAGCCTGCCCAGCGGCACGAGATGAACGTCGGTCGCGAGCGGCCCGTACTCGCCGATCCCGCCGGCCACGGTCCACGCTCCCGACGAGTCCTGCGTCATGACCTCGATTCCCCCGAGCATTTTCTGAATGGGGTTTTGAGCTTGCATCAGGTTGCCGCGTTCGATCTGCGCGAGCCAGTACCCGGCTTGCTTCCCCATGTACGCGTACGTCTGGTACAGAAGATACGTCGAGAGCAGTGTCTGGCGGCAGCCGATCACGAGGCCGCACGGATCGCCGGGGACGCGATCGAACTCCATCTCCACCGTCTCCTTGGCCCCGAGGTACGTCGAATCCGCCTTGCTGTATCGTTCCCTGTCGTCCAGATTCACGAGAAGCGCGAGGCAATCCCCTTCCGGCCCCGTCGCGGACGACGGCGGAACGACTGCGCTGCTCTCCCAGAACCGCCCCGCACGATCGGCGAATACGCGGCCTCCATGCGGACGCGGCGCTGCAAGAACGTTGACGAAACGCACGACATGCGTCTCGAGCGCCTCGTTTCTCATCTCGATGGAAAAATCCTCGCCCCCCGCCGCCGTGCGGCGCACGTCATCCACATCGGTCGCCTCCAGACGGGGCGCTATGCTCGCCGAGAAGCCTTCGGCGACGAGGCGCGCGTCGTTTCCATCGTGGACATAGAAGGTCGGACAGCTCCCGAAACACGCCTTGGGGTTCGTGAGGCACGCGATCGTGACGGCGGCGGTGATTCCCATGAAGACGGTGAGCGCCCTCCCCGCCATGGACGTCCTGAGAACATTCGTTTCAAAAATGGCCACCGAATCGACCCCGATGCGAAATCTCCCCTCGTGCAGAATGTCGCGCTCGGGGCTGTACAGCGTGCCGTTTCCCTCGATGAGCTGCCGTGTCTCGTCGGTCGACCACTTCTCCAGAACGTACACGTTGCCGCTGTGCATGTGGACCTTCATGTATGGTGAGGATTTGCCGAGGGCTTTCACGTCATCCGGCATGAGCGTGCGGAAGTCGGAAGGCGTCAGGGTCTCGCGCTTGATCTCCTTGAAGCTGGGGCCGCACCCGGCCGTCGCGACCAGGAGCGAGAGCGCGACGAGGATCGATAGACGTCTCACCCCGCATCCCTCCTCTGGATACATTCGCGGCACCGCATGGGCCGCACTGGAATGATATGCTGCCCGGCCGCGTTCAGTCTTCCAGCTTTTCCACGACGATCGTGCAGCGGGTTACGAGCGCCGCAAGCGCGCCGACCGCCGCCCATACGGGAAGCAGCACCGCTCCCACGACGCCCAGGGTCAGCGGAATCTCGATCAGGGACCGCCCCTCCGTATCCTTGATCGTGATGCGTCTGATGTTCCCCTCGTGCGCGAGGCGCTTCACCGTCTCAACGACCCTGTCGCCGCTCACCTCGAACTCCTCGATCCGGGGCTTCTTTTCGCTCATGTGATTCCTCCAGCGGGCGCTTCCTATTGGGGCGCGTTCCAGCTCTCCACTTTTCCGTTCTCATCGAAGGTGACGCTGCACGAGCCGCCGTACGTTTTTGAATAATCCCATATCTCGAGGTATGAGTTCGGCGGAATCGTGTCAGGTTCGCCAAGGATGCGCCGCACGTCCGCTTTCGTCATGCCTTCTTGCAGCATGCTCCATGCGCCCTTCGCACCTTGAGTACGCACGAAGGACGCGCGTGGTTGCCGGGAAAGCCTCGCCTCGCGCTCGAGCGAGGCGACGCGCGCCTCGAGGACCTTTATTCGAGCCTCGAGCCTGGCGACCTTCTTGACCAGAGAGCTGTCCGGCTCGCTTCCGGCCAACAACACGGCGGGCATGAGAACGAAAACCGCCGCGAGCACGGCAATAACAACCTTGTATGATTTCACGAGGCCTCCCTCCCGGGCGGGGCGCCGCCCGAGGCATCATCGGGCAATGCTTTATGTTGTCCTGGGCAGCTCGTATTCTACCTGACTACGGAGACGGGGTACAAGCGGAGAATCGGGACGGTACGGATGAAGAGGCGGAAACGGAGCGCTGCACGAGCAACCGTTCGATGACGCGGGGCGGCGCACTGACCCGTCCGCATATTCTCCCGCCCGCTCATCCTCTACCGAGTGCCACAACGAGAACCAGCAGGGCGAGCATCCATCGGTAGTAGACGAAGATGTTGGTTGAATGTTTTTGCAGGAAACGCAGCAGAAACTTGATGCAGAAGTATCCGCTGACGGCGGCGGCAATGAAACCGACTGCAAACAGCACGGTGTCCGAATGCGTGATCGCACCGCTTCGCATTCCCTTCGAAATCTTCAAGAGACTTTTCAAACCCGCTCCCGCGACGATGGGCGCGGACAGGAGAAACGAAAACCGGGCGGCCGTTTCGCGTTCGAGGCCGAGAGCCAGCCCTGCAGTAATCGTGCTTCCGGAGCGTGAGACCCCGGGAAAGATCGCCAACGCCTGCGCGAGTCCAACGAGAACGGAATCCTTGAATGTGAGCTGACCCATGCGGCGCCGGTGGGCTGCCAATCGCTCGGCGAGAAAGAGCAACCCGCCCAGCGCCGCAATGACCAACGCCATGGCAATCATCGAAGAACTCCGGATGGACCCCTGTGATGGATGGAACCACGCTTCGATCTTGTTCTCGAACAGGAACCCCATGACGGCGCCGGGAACGGATCCGATGACCAGAAACCACACGAGCCGCCGGTCCGGGTCCTCGCCGATTTTGCGTTCAGCGACACTGGCGATCCCCGAGCGGATGAGGCGCACCCAATCCCTGGCAAAGTAGCCGAGCAGCGCGACGAGCGTTCCCACGTGAAGCGCCACGTCGAACGACAGGCTCTCCAGCGCGGGATCGTTCCATCGCAACATCCACGGGACGATGACAAGATGGGCAGAGCTGGAAATCGGAACGAACTCCGTGAGCCCTTGAATCAACCCCAGCAAAATTGCTTTCAAGATGAGCATTGTGCCTCGCCTCGCTTATGGCTTTTTCATTCCTTTGAGGCGAACATATATCGGCGGTTTCTCAATGTCAACGGCCATGAACTACCGACAGAACATCGGTTCAGAATGGAGTCGCCGGCCGAATGGCCTCTTGCCAACGGCGGCCTCAGAGCTTGACGAGCATTGCCGCCGACACGCGGCGCTCGACCTTGACGAGGTCGGGCACCCACCCTGCAACGAGCGAACCCGGTGCGCCTCGGTTGCCGCCGGGTGGAGTGACCCCGCCGGGACCGGCAAAATACGGCACGCTGGCGGCACGGTAGTTGTACTCGAGGCGGAACGTGATGAACGGCTGCGGCGAGTAGTCCCCCGCGATCTGCACGTCCCACGCCTTGAACGGATCGCCGGGGTTCGCGGTGAAATAGGGCGTTCCGGAGAGCGCGGTCGCGCCGTTGATCGGCGGCATCAGGACCAGGTAACGGCCCGGGTTGTTGATGGCGCCGCCTCCGAACGTGAGACCGTAGCGATCAGCGTCGAACCAGAACCGGTTATACGCCATGAATCCCACGAAGTACTGCGACGAGGATGTCACGCCGCCACCCCATTCGCAGCCGGCGTCCGCCGTGATCGACATCGCGGCTTTATCCAGCGTTTCGCCCGGACGGTCGTAGTACTTGAACATGAAGCTGTCATCGGTGTGGACGCGTCTACGGTCCTTGTTTCCGAATGTGTCGGTCCCGTAATACTGGTTGCCGACAAACGCGAGCGAGCCGTTCGGACGCCAAAGGACCTGCCCGCCGACGCCGGGTGCGTCGTTGAACCGGCCATAGGACTGCCATCCATTGACGACCCAGGGCTCGATCTTCAGCTTGTCGGTCGGGAAGATCTGCACACGCATGCCGTTGAAGAACCACGGCGTGTTCGACGAGACGTACGATGGCTGATACGTCCAGTTGTCCGCGTTATAGTAGCTCCACAGGCCGATGTAGGACATAAAGATGCCGCCCTGAACGTTGACGCCGTGCATCGCGTCGAAGTGGTACCCGCCGTACGCTTCGGAGATGTAGCGGTACGCATCGTCGAGCCGCCACTGGCCGCGCCCGGGGCTTGCGTCGTTGCGCGGGGTGGTGGTCGAGTACATGCCGAACTGAGTCATCAGGCGACCCATCACGTTCTTATAGAAGATGTCCCCGCCGATCCCGAGTTGGGTGACCTGGAACTCGCCGTGTCTGAAAACCTCACTCGACCCCACAATCGTGCCGTCCTTGGGATTTGCGAAGCTGTAGTGATACGCGTCGTCGAGCCTGAACTCGCCCGTGAACGGTCCGAACGTGAGGGGTCTTTCACTGGCTCCAGCGTTGCCCGGCACCCACGAGAAATCCGCGAACGCAAAAGGAACGGCCGCGGGTTTCGCGGATCGAGCCGCCGAGGAGTCGGCACCCTGCAGGGTCCCGGCGGCGTTGGCGCTTCGAGCCGTCACGAACAAGCACCCCGCGAGTAACACGGTCGCCATTGCAACTGGCGTTTTGCCGTACATGTGTCCTCCCTGCATCTTGTCGTCCCCACGCTGCCAGCGGCGGCGCTCGCTCTTCCGCTCACACCCCCTGGTAGGCCGTCTCGCCATGAAGCGAGTCGTCGAGCCCACGCTCCTCCTCGCCCTCGGTCGTCTTCACGCGGGTGACCTTGTTGATGCCCCAGAGCATGATGAAAGTGAACCCAAAGGCATAGATCGAGGAACAGACGACCGTGATCAGCTGCTTCATGAAGAACCCCATGTTCCCCGCGAGAAGTCCGTCCGCCCCGCCCGGGTTGACCGCTTTGCTGGCCATGAGACCGAGCATAATGATTCCGAGCGCCCCGCCGACGCCGTGAACGCCCCAGACGTCGAGCGCGTCGTCCCAGTGCATGCGGTTCTTGAGGTTGACGGCGCAGTAGCAGACTATTCCGGCCAGTATTCCGATAATCACGGCGTTCGTCGGAGTCACGTATCCGGCGCACGGCGTTATCGTCGCGAGCCCCGCGACCGCCCCGGTGAGGAGACCGAGGAATTTGGGTTTCTTTTCGAATATCCAGGCGAGAAGCATCCACGTCGGTCCCGCGAACGAAGCGGCGATATCGGTATTGAGAAACGCCAAGCCCGTCACGGCGTCGACCCTCAACTCGCTCCCCGCGTTGAATCCGTACCAGCCGAACCAGAGAAGCCCCGTGCCGAGCGCGACGAGCGGGATGCTGTGCGGAGCGCTGTCCCCCACGCGCCTCCGTCCCACGTATAGAACCGAGGCCAGCGCGGCCATCCCGGCGATGTTGTGCACGACGATGCCGCCGGCGAAATCGAGCACGCCCCACTTGGCGAGAAGACCGTTGCCCCAGACCATGTGCACGAAGGGGAAGTAGACGAAGGTCAGCCAGCATATGAGGAACAGGAGATACGCCCCGAACCGCACGCGATTGGAGAACGCGCCCGTGATCAAGGCCGGTGTGATGATGGCGAACATCATCTGGTACGCCATGAAGACGTATTCCGGTATGTGGCCGCTCCCGAACGGGGAGGGAGTCGTCAACGTGACGCCGATCATGCAGGCCTTGTCCAGGTTCCCGATGACGCCCCCGACGCCTCCGCTGAAGCAGAGCGAGTAGCCGTACAGCCACCAGATGATGGTCGTCACGCCCATCGAGACGAAGCTCTGTATCATGATCGTAAGAACGTTCTTTCGACCGACGAGGCCGCCGTAGAAAAAGGCGAGCCCCGGCGTCATCAACATAACGAGGCTCGTCGCGACGAGCATGAAGCCGGTATTGCCGGTGTCGAACATCTTTGGACCTCCTGTGATGAAGGGTGCGAAGTCGATATCGCAGAATCGTAGCAGTGCCGGAGGAACTTATGTATCGGGGAATCCCTGATATTGCGGCGCTAAACACCTTAGGCTGGCCAGCGTTCACTCGAGCGGGGTCAGGCCCTCGCGAATCGCGTACTTGGTGAGCTCCGCCACGCTGTGGATATCGAGCTTGTCCATGATCTGCTTGCGGTGAGTTTCGATCGTTTTCACGCTCACGCGGAGCCGGGCGGCCGTTTCCTTCGTCGTCTTGCCCTCGGCCAGAAGCTGCAGGACCTCGCGCTCCCGCGCGCTCAGAATCGAGAAGGCCGATCCCGGAACGCTCTTGGCGACGGCGATGTAATCCTTGATAACGGAATCGTTGATGCGACTCGACAGGTACATCTTGTTCCCGCGAACGGCCTTGATGGCGAGAAGCAGCTCTTCGAACGCGCAGTCCTTCAGGATGTACGCAGCGGCCCCGGCCTTGAGCGATTCGAGGACGAATCGCCGGTCCGAATGCATCGAGAGCATTATGATCTTCGGGCGCGCGCTCTCCGACAGGATGCGCCGCGTGGCCTCGATTCCGTTCAGACCGGGCATTGAGATGTCCATAAGTACGATATCAGGGTTCAATTCGGCCGCCACGGCCACCGTCTCGGCGCCGTCCGTCGCCTCCGCGATGACGCTGAGGTCCTTCTGCCCTTCGAGAAGCGTGCGCAGCCCGTCCCGGAACAGGCGATGATCGTCGGCGATGAGAATCGTCACAGGCATCGTTCACCTCGCGAGCGCCTCGGGGCGACAAGCACGATATCCGTTCCTTTCCCGGGCGCCGAGCGCACCTCCATGACCCCGCCAAGGTACCTGATCCGTTCCCTGATGTTGAACAAACCGAATCGATCCGTGACTCCGCCTCGTTCAAGCGCGCCCGCGTCAAACCCGCATCCGTCGTCCCGGACCTCGACGCGAACGGAACCCTCTTCGCGGCTGATGCGCACGGAGGCGCTCCCCGCGTTCGAATGCTTGGCCACGTTTGTCAGGAGCTCCTGAACGGATTTGTAGAGAAGAACGACGATGTCTTCCCCGAGCTGGTCGAGCCCGGGGACCGATTCCACTGTGATCGCGAGCCCGTGCTTCGCGCGGAACCGCTCCGCAAGCCCTTCGATGGCTGCTTCGAGCCCGAGCTCGTACAGGGCGGGCGGGCTGATCTCCAACGTGAGGTTGCGCGTGTACCGGATTGTCTGGTCGAGAAGTTCCATGATCTCGTCGATCTTGCCCTCGAAGCCGCAGAAGATAGCGTTTCCGCGGAACTGCGCGATACCGATCTTGATGAAGGCGAGCGCCTGCCCGATGTGGTCGTGCAGGTCCTCCGCAATCTCCCGCCGCTCTCTCGCCTCCGCGAGGGAAAGCTCGGAGGCAAGCCTCCTGAGGGCGATGTTCGTCTCCCGCAGTTCGACCGTTCTCGCTGAGACTTCCTGCTCGAGTTCCGAATGCGCCTTCAAGAGGGCCTCGTCTGCAAGAAGATGCTGAAAGTAAGAACGGAGCATCTCGGCGAGCGATTCGATCAGATCGCGCTCCTCCTTCAGGAAAGGCCCTTCATCGGACGGGGGGCGCTCTTCGAGATAGCACACCTCGATCTCTCCCGACTGATCCCCGCGGACGACGAACGGGGCGACCTGCCTCCACTCCGTCCCGCGGAAGCCGGGTGTTCTCGCCTCGAGACGCTCGAATCGAATGCGCGCGGCGGTCACCTCCGGGTACTGCCACGCGGGCGGGATGATGGCCGCAACCTCGCTCATCACGTCGCGCGCCGGCTTTGTCTGATCCTGGAGAATGCGGGCGGTTCCGTGCAGGGCGGTGAGTTCCTTCACCCGCTCCGTGAGCTTGTGCAGCAAATCGTCGGTCATAATCGATGAGGATAACCGACGGCCGTCCCGCCCGCAACGGATAATCCCCGCGGACGGCGCGAGGCTCGGCCCGGCGGATGCGCTTGACTGTCGTCCCGGGTTTTCGTAATAATTATCACCTATGCACGCACGCAAGAACCATCGGATTTTCTTTCTTCTCCTCGCGATGCCGGCGCTCCTGGCCTTCACGTTCTTTCTGGAAACCTGCCAGAGACAAGCCATCAAGATGCCGGCCCCCGATCAGGTGCAGTGGACCGATTCGTCCGCGGCCTCCTTCGCCGAAGAGCACGCAAAGACCGGTTTTCCGCTGCTCGGACATCATGCGCAGATGCCGTGCGAGGCATGTCACGGAGAGAAGCAGCCCGAGCCGAAGTGCGCGAGCTGCCACAAATCGCCGCACGATCCGAATTTCAGAAAGGAATGCGAGAGCTGCCATACGCCCGGCATGCCCTTCCCGTTCGTCAAATTCAAGCATCCCGCGAAGGGCCTCTTCGCGCTCCATCAGGACGTGCCCTGCGTCAAATGTCACGTGGGCAAGAAGTTTCTGAACGCCGACAAGAACTGCACGAGCTGCCACGCGGATTACCACAAGGGCGCCCTCGGAAGGGATTGCTACGAATGCCATCGCGCGGCGACGTGGGACATCACGCGATTCAACCACAACATGACGGGCTTCCCGCTCATGGGCGCTCATCGTGCCCTCGAATGCGGCGACTGCCATCGCGACCTGCAAACGTTCAAGATCGTGCCGAGGCCGACCGAATGCGCGAGCTGTCACGAAGCGGACTACCGGAGCTCCAGATTCCCGCATGCGGCCTATGGGGCGGGCCGGAACTGCCAGGAATGCCACATGCAGGACACGTGGACCTATGCCCACAGCCCCGCGTGGTTCAACATCACGACGGGGCGGCACGCGGGGATTGCCTGCAACACGTGCCATGCGAACGCGCGGGACTACCGCGAGTACTCGTGCCACGCGTGCCATGCGGGCCACGAGAACGACCATAACGGCCGGTGCCTCGACTGCCACCCCGGAGGCTTTTCCGGAGGGGGCGGCGGTGACTGACCGGCGGCGAGCGACCTCTCTTGTTCTGGCCGCCTGGGCGTCCGTCACGCTTCTCTCGACGCCGGCGGCCGCGTCGAATCAGGCGAGCGACACAACGTCGGCGATCCAGCGCTCGCCCGGTCTCAAGGCCAAGGGCTATCTCAGCGCCCGGTACGCCTATATCGGCTCGTCGTCGCCCGCGACCGTCTACAGCGGCATGCAGCTCATCGGATCCTTCGAGCTGTCCGCGCTCTCGGACAAGGTTGTCTTCAGGTATCGCAGCCATCATTGGTTGAACTTCGAGCGCACCTCGAACCACGTTCTCGAAAGCGCTTTCGAGAACCGCCATATCATACAGACGGCCTTCGTCGAAACCGACGGCCTTCTCTTTCGCGGCCTGAAAACGCAGGCGGGCCGCTTCTTCCCCGAGATGGACTACGCGAGCTGCCCCGTGATCGACGGCGGCGCGCTCGCCTATGAGGCGGGGAGCTTCTTGGTCGGGGGGGCGGCGGGGCGCATGGTCGATCCCTGGAGCGGGAACGAGGGATCGAGCGATATTCTCACCTCGGGGCTCGCGAGATACTCCTCCGATCGCCTGCGGGTTTCGGCGGGATTCCAGAGCGCCACGTATGTGGACATCAAGCAGAAGGAGGTCCCCGCCGGCTTCAACGTCATGCTGACTAGAAACGTCTGGCTCGAAGCGTACGGCGGCTACGATTTCGAGTTCAGGAAGCTGTCAAGGGCCGGGCTCAGCCTCGCCTTGCATGGAGACGCGGGGAGCCTCAGCCTGTCGGCCTCCCAGTGGCGGAACCCGTTCGACCAGCTCTATCTCCTCGACAAGAGCCACGACATCGCCTACTGGGGGCTCTATTCGAAAAGCGTCCCGTCGACGTACGACGACGTGCGGCTATCCGGCTCGTACGCGCGGAACGGCTGGGGCGTCCGGGGTACCCTCGGATCGATGGCGGGAGTCCGCTCGGGATGGACGGCGAACGCATACGTGACGCCTCCGTCGTTCGGCGGCGCCCTCATGAGCTTCGGCGGCCAGGGCATACGATCGGATTACATCGAGTTTTACTCTGTCGACGGCCGCCTCCTGTACGAGCTCGGCGGCGTCGCGCTCGAGATTCAATCTCAATACAGGGAATACACGTGGCTTCCCGGTTCGTCGGCCCCGCGCACGAGCGACGCATACTCCGAGGTGTCCGCCGAGTATCCGCTGCGCAAACACGTTTACTTGAGCGCCGGCGGCGGCGGATTCTTCCGTACGATAGGAAACGAGGGCTTCAAGCCGCAGGCCGAGCTGCGCCTCATCGCGAGGATTTAACGGAGCGCGCGCTACCAGAGCTTCTTCCCCGTCGCTTTGTCGAGAGCGTTCATGCCCGCCATATACTCGTAGATCGCCCGCAGTCGAATGAGCTTCGCCTGGGAGAGCGCCGTCTGCACGTCGAGGAGATCGAGATTCGTGGCGACGCCCGCGTCGTACTGGGCCCGGGCCCGCGCGAGAGCGGCCTCCGCCTGGGCGACCTGCACCGCGGAGTTCTCGATCTTCTCGAGGCTCGACTGCACGCCCGTGATCGCCTGGCCGACCTCGGAAGCGACCTGCCGCTCGACGTCTGCCGTGCGCGCCTTCGCGGAACGGATGTTGGCGTCGGCCTCCTCTTCCTGGTGCCGCGTGCGGTGGCCGTTGAACAGGGGGACCATGAGCAGAACGCCGGCCGCGACGTTGGCCTTCCACTCGTTCAGATCGGGTATGTATCCGTTCTTGTATCCGGACGTCACGTTGAGCGCGAGCGACGGCCTGTCGCCGAGGGAGGCGAGGCGCGCCTGGACGGCCGCGCCGTTCTCGGCGTCCCGCGAAACGACGAGTTCCGGACGCTGCCGCCGCGCCGCCGCGAGAACGGAATCGGGGCTCAGCCGCACGGGCCGGGCGTCGATAGTTCCCTTCGGAGTTACGGGGCGGTCCGGCGGGAGTCCCGTCAGCTGGCGGAAGAAGATCTCCTGCGTCTCGAGCGCCTTCGCGGCGTCAATCCTGTCGTTTCGAGCCCCCGCGATCCTCACCTCGGTCGTCAGCGAATCGAAATCGGTCGCCGTGCCCGCCCGTATCTTCTGCACGCTGACCGCAAGGTGCTGATCGAGCGCTTCGATCTGCTCGTCGAGAACGACGATCGATTGACGAAGTATCAGCATCGCGTCGAACGCCGCGATGGTCTGGTACGCGAGGTTGGATTTGACCACGTCGACGTAGTCTGCGGCGCTCCTGCGCGCGGACTCCGCCAATTGCACCCCCGTGGATGTCTTGCCGAAATCGTACAGCGTCTGGCGGAGCCCGAGGTGGATGTCGTAGTTGTTGGCCGGAAAAAGCTGGAACGTGCCGAACCCGGGGAAACTGATTTGCTCGACGGGCTCGAGCAGCTCATACATCCCCGCCAGTGAAACGTCGGGATAGTACGGGCTGCGGCTCGCGCCGATGCGCGCGTCCGCCGCGGCCACGCCGTATCCGGCCTGCCGAACGAGCGGATGATTCTCGAGCGTGAGCCGCACCGCCTGCTCGACGGTGATCGAATCGGGGCTCGCGGGCCGGGCCTGGCAAATGCCCGTGAGGATCGCGATGGACAGAGCCATTACCGAGAAGATCAGTTTTTTCATTGCGCACCCTACTCCATGTGTTCTTGAAGCGGTTTCGCGCCGGCACGGATGCGTGCGGACGCCACCTTGTGTGTCTTGAGGAAAAAGGCCGGCACGACGCCGATCAGGATTATGATTCCCGCCAGCAGAAAGACGTCGTCGACCGCCCTGATGAACGCCTGGTTGGCCACGAAGGAGCCTATCTGCGCCCGCGCCTGGTTCACGGCATCGGCGCCGGTCGAGCCGGCGGCGTGAACCGCGTACGACTGCAGCCTCATGACGGTCTGCCTGAACGCGTCGGAATACGGGTTGACCTGCCCCCCGTACATGGCCGTGTGGTAGATCGTCCTGCGGGTGAGGATCGTCCCGAACACCGCGACGCCGAAGCTTCCCCCGAGCTGCCTGATCACGTTGATGAGGCCCGATGCCTGGGCCATCTTGCGGTTCGGTATTTCCGAGATGGACAGGGTCATGAGCGGCGGGAAGAGGATCCCCATCGCGATGCCGCGCAGGTACAGCGGCAGCATGATCACGCGCCGTTCCGAGAAGAGCGACAGAGAGCTGAACTGATAGAACGTGAAGGCCATGAGCATGATCCCGAGAATGGCCGGTATCTTCGGGCTGCTCCGGTCGGCGAAGATACCCGCAAAAGGCGCCGCCGTCATCTGCAGGAGTCCGACCGGCAGAAAGACGAGACCCGCCTGAAGCGCCGTGTAGCCGAGGGAGTTCTGAAGATAGATCGGGAGCAGGAACGTGCTCCCGAACATTCCGAATCCGAAGAGAAACATGAGAACGTTGCTCACGGCAAAATTGAAATTCTTGAAGAGATTGAGCTCGATGAGCGGATGCTCCACGCTGAACTCCGTCGTGAGGAAGACGACGAGCGCGGCGGCCGAGACGGCGAAGCACGTGCGGATATAGGTCGAATGCCACCCGCCGGTGTTCCACGCGGAGTTGCCGTTGGAGAGGGCGAGAAGGAGCGACGTCAGGAAGGCGGTCAGCGAGACGAATCCCACGATGTCGAACGTGCGCACGTCCTCCGACGTGTGCTCCCGGAGAACGACGAGCGCCGCCGCCATGCCGATGATACCGATAGGAACGTTGACGTCGAACACCGCGTGCCAGGAGTAGTGCTCGATGAGATAGCCGCCGATGGAGGGGCCGAGCGAAACCGACGCCGAGGAGGCCATGGACCAGAATCCGAGCGCGATGCCGCGCTTCTCCGGCGGAAACTCCCGGGTCACGATCGCCATGCCCACCGGCATGAGGATTCCGGCCCCCGCCCCCTGCAGGATGCGAAAAGCGATCAGGGCGTCGAGATTCCAGGCGAGACTGCAGAGAAAGGAGCTCGACGTAAAGACGAAAAGGCCGACGAGGAAGATCCGCTTGTACCCGAGGTGGTCGGCGAGCCACCCCGAGGTCGGCAGCATGACGCCGAACACGAGGAGGTACGCGGTCAGCACCCATTCCACCCTGTCGACCGATACGCCGAACGACGACATGAGCTTGGAGAGCGCGACGTTGACGATCGTGGCGTCAAGCACCGCCATGAAGGTGCTGATCATGACCCCCGCGAGCACGAGCCACCGGTAGCTCGGGTGCGCGGGCGCGAGCTGCGGAAAGTCCTCCTGCAGTTGTCTGCGGAACGCTCTCCACCCGGCGTGCGCCATGGATCACTTTCCCTCCACGCGAATCTTCACCTCGACCGACATGCCGGGCACGAGGAGGAGCCGTTCCCGGGGGGAATCCGAAAGGGCGGCGCCGATAGCGATCTTGACCGGGATGCGCTGCGTGACCTTCGTGAAGTTGCCCGAGGCGTTGTTCGGCGGGATCAACGAGAACCGCGATGCGGCCGCCGCCCCGAGAAGCGTCACGGTGCCGGCGAACTCGCGACGGCCGAACGCGTCCACCTTGACGCGGACCGCATCGCCGGGATGAATGACGCCGAGCTTGGTCTCCTCGAAGTTTGCCGTGATCCAGAGATTCCCGAGGTCGTACAGGGTGAAGATCGGCTGCCCGGGCTGCACGATGTCTCCCTGCACGACCCACTTCTTGGCCACCACGCCCGACTGTGTGGCCGTGACCGTCGTGTTTTCGAGCTGCGTTTTGATGACTTCGAGCTGCGCCTTCGAGGCCTCGACCTGGCTGAGCGCGACTTTGTACTGCGCCCTCGCCGCTTCGAGGGCCTTCGCTGCATGATCGAATTGCTCCTTCGTGACGACCTTGCTCTTGAACTGGTACGAGGCGCGGTCGAAATCCTCCTGCGCCCTGTCGATGTTGATCTTCGCGACCGGCACGGTCTCGCGGACGTACTCGAGGGCGGCCTTCGCCTGCGCCTCCTGCGCCCGCAGGTCGCTGTCGTCGAGGCGGACCAGAACCTGTCCCTGCTTCACGCTGTCCCCCTCGGCGGCGCTCAGAAGCGTGACGCGTCCGAGCATCTTGGCGCTGATGGTCGTCGCGTCCCCGTCCACGTACGCGTCGTCGGTCCAGACGTAGCCGCGCATGTTCATGTACCAGTACACGAAAACGAGAGCCGCGACGACAATCAGAATCGCGACCGGAATGATGACGCGCTTCCTCCGATGGAGGCTCTTCCTTTCGACCTCAGCGGCATCCGCTCCATTTTTTTCATCGACCATGGCTCACTTCTTTCTCCTCGCTCCATTCGATCTTCATGACCTTCATCAGGATCTTCATCGCCTCGCACACCTTGTGAACGTCCCCCGCGGGCAGCCCGTGGATGTCCTGCACCAGCCGTCCGAAGCCCGACACGGGCATCCCCCGGATTATCTGCCGCCCCCGCGGCGTCACGTTCAGGCGCACGACCCGCCTGTCCTCCGGGCTTCGGCTTCGCGTCACGAATCTCTTTTTCTCGAGACGATCGACGATTCCGGAACACGTGCTGATGTGGAGATACATCTGCCCACCGAGCTCGCCGAGGGAG
>JBEKAW010000010.1:0-27362 GCA_050015715.1 Candidatus Krumholzibacteriaceae bacterium | reverse complement strand
CGTAGCCGCGCTCGGCCGCCCACGATTCCGCGGCCCTCATGAGCGACGTGCCAATCCCCTTCGAGCGCTGCGCTGCGTCGACGATGAGACCGCCGATCTCGGCGAACGGCTCCGTCTGCAGGCGATGCGCGCCGAAGACGTACACCCAGCCGGCGACGTCGCCCGCGTCGCTCTCGGCCACGAGCGCCGCGCAATCGGGATCGGCGAGAATCAGCCGGATCCGCCCGCGCCCCTCCTCCGCCGTCATCGGATATCCGAGCTGCACGGCCAGCGAGGCGACCGCCGCGGCGTCCGTCTCGCGAACAGTCCGTATCAACATCCCACGCTCTTCTACTTCACCGGCTCCACGTCCAGGACCACGAATGAACCGGGCACGATTGTCGGCCGGGGCCGCGGATGCTCCGGCGTCAGCGCCGTCGCAGCCCCGAATTCGGCGGTCGGAAGATAGATGTGGTGCGTCTTCGCGTCGACGGCGAGCGTTCGCGCGCCCGTCTGGGTCGCCACGTTCTCGAGCACCTTGAAGGTGTTCGCGTCCACCTCTTGAATGACCGTCAGCGTCCCGTCTCCGTTCGAACTGTATGCACGCTTCAGCCCCGGGTCGAAATCCGCTCCGTCGACGCGCGAGCCGATGGGCAGATTCGCGACTACTTTGCCGTTGTCCGCGTCCATCACGATCATCATGTTGTTGTTGCACGCGATGAAGAGGCGCCACGTCGCGGCGTCTATCGCCAGTCCGGTCGGCCCCGCGCCCGGGGCTATCGGCCATTCGGTCTTCACCTTCATGGCGACGGCGTCGATCACGTCGACCATGCTCTTGTCTTCGAGGTTTACGTAGACCGTTCCCCTGCCGTCCGTGGCCGGCATCTCCGGCTTGCCGCCGAGCGCGACCGTGCCGACGACCTTGTTCGTCTTCGCATCGATCACCGTCGCATTCGTGCTGCCGCCGTTGAAGGCGAACACGCGGTGGGACAACGGCTCATACAGAATCGCGTCCGGATTCTTGCCCGTCACGGGCACTCTCGCTATGACCTTCAGAGAATCGAGACTGAAAATCGCCACGCAGCTGTCCCTGCCGCACGTGGCGAAGCCCTTGTTCAGGTCGCGCGCGAGCGCTATCCCGTGCACGCCCTTTGTGTCTTGTATCGCGGCGACGAGAGCGCCGGTCTTCCCGTCGACGACATCCACTACCATGCCGTGCGACAGGAACACTCTCCCCGTGGCGTCATCGACCGTGAGCAGGTCCCAGAAACCGTCCCCCTCGACGTGAAACCGGTTCGCGACCCGGTAGTGCGACACGTTGGTCTGGGCGGCGAGCGCCGAGGCGCCGCACAGAATCACGACGACCAGAATCCATTGAATTGCTTTCATTGGCCGACCACTCCTTTCTCACGCTTTGAACCAGAGACGAACAGCGACGAGCACCAGGAAAACGGCGAATCCCCGCTGAAGCTCGCGCGCTGGCAATCGCAGCGCAAGCTGCGCCCCTAGGAACGCGCCGAGAAAGAGCCCGAGCGCGACCAGAAGGGCGATTCGCACGTTCAGCGAGCTGTTCCGGTAGTACTGCATCGCCCCGAGGAAGCCGACCGGCAGGAGAAGCGCGCCGAGAGACGTTCCCGTTGCCATCTGCGGCTCCATACGAGCCAGGAGAATCAGAGCCGGCACGATGACGATGCCCCCGCCGATGCCGAAAATCCCCGACAGAACACCCGCGAAAATGCCGAGAGCAAGGTATTGCATAGACGCTCCTATCTTTCGTTCCGCGCAGACGCCGCGATCGCTCAGTCGAGACGTATCCATCCGACGTCGACGTCATACGTGACGTCGGACCGCAGCTTTCGACTGTCCTTGTCGACTACCAGAAGGCCCCAGCGCCTTCCCTTGTAATCCTTGAAATAGGCGAGGATCGTTCCCGTTGCGTCGGGCGAGCAGCTCGCGATGATATTGCCCTGCGCAGCCCCCGGTCTGGAGGAGGTCGAGTCCGGAGGGTACTCGTCGCGCTCCACCGGGACCAGTCGCATGATGGCCTTGCGCCGGACCACGTACGGATCGTGGGCGATCTTCATCCCCGCCGGAAGATCCAATCCAATGTGGACACGAATGTCGGCGATCCCCGATGGATTCAGGAGATCGCCCAGGAAATATTCGTCCACCTCGCCAGTGCAGCACCGGGGCTTCACGCCGCAAAATCTTCTGGATTCCGTCGTGTCAACTCTCAGCACTTTGTATGGAATGATCGTCACGTCTCTCTCGAGAGGCCCGTCCGGGCCATCGAGCCATACGACGCCCGCATATCCTTCGTCGCATTGGACACTGCCGAAGTATGCGATGTCCGTGATTCCGTCCCCGTCCATGTCGACGGACTTCCACAGGCCTCCATCCCAATGTTCATACTCATAGAGCGCCCTGGTGATGAATGAGCATATAGCAGGATACTCAATGAGGAGGTTCTGCCGCGTTTTGAGATAGATGGACTTGAGAAGCTCCCTGTCGCGCACGATCATTTTCATATCGGCCTGCGGCAGCGAATCAACCGGCTGCCAGGTCTTCGTCCCGGGGAACAGGATTTTCGAGAATTCATACTGGTTCTCGACGCCGCCCGCATGCGACGCCGGGGCCAGGAGAATCATAAGCACGAGGCAGATGAGCGCGTTCTTCACTCGACGTCTCCCGTCACTTCTTCGTCTCGAAAACGAGAAGATACGCCATCGCCGATTGTTTCTTCGTGTCTTTGAAGTTCCTGAACTTCTCGCTGTTGAAAAGAATCGCGTACGTCTTGCCCGGCTCGAGCTTCACCGGTATCACAAATGTGCGCTTGTCCTGACCCAGCTTCAAGTCGCCGGTGGTCGTTGGATAGGACTCCTTCGACAGGGACACGCACGAGTAGCTCCCGTCCAGCATATCCTTGCTGAAGGTCACGCTGATCGCAGACAGCGCGGGATCGACGTTCGTTGCACCCGACTCCGGGATCGTCTTCACGACGACCGGCGGCAGGCTCTCGATGGAGACATCCATGGCATACCCGTTCGATACGCTCGCGAGGAGAGCGAACGCGACCACAACCAAGCCGAGTGTTTTCATTGGAAAGCCTCCCTGTTTCCGTGATTGCCCAAAGCTCATGTGGCCGCGCCCGCAAAGAGCCGCGCGACCGCCTTGCAGCGAATGGTAGTAGACCCGGCGCGGTCAATCAAGCCCCATGTGCGAGCCCCCACGTCCGCCGCGACCACGAACTGGTGGCTCCCGCCGGCGCGGGCGGCGATGGGAAGAAAAGGTCAGAAGGCGACCCCGAGCGAGAAAGAGAGGTGATATATAAGTTCTGGATCTACAAACAGAGCATGAAGTTCGAGCTCAAACCCCGAATAGGTCTTTCCTGAGAGCTCTCGCCCTCCAAACCCGACGCTTATGCACGGGGCGACTTGAGACCCCATCGGTTCGATGGGCGGGTAGGCGAATATCTTGGCATTCGATGAGACGATCGTCGCCCCGCACCCCACCTGCAGGAATAGCGGCGCGGTACTGTGCTCCAGGTCCGACGTGGATATCCTGACGGTGGGAACGATCTCGAAAAGGCCCGCACGTCCCGAGCTCGTCCATTCGCCCCCGACCACAGCAGTCTTGTCGGTCGGCCACCACATGTCGAAGGCCCCCTCTCCCCCGACTGCCAGGTGGGTAGACAGATTCTGAAAATACTCCACGGACCCTCGGGGCCCGGTCCTCCAGTGCTCGTCCCAGGGCCAGGACACCCCGATGGCCAGCCCCCACGTGCCGGCCTCCGCGCTCGTCGCAAGCACAAGCATGCAAGCCGCAACGAGACTCACCTGCACGCACGTAGTTCTCATGACGGATCCCCTCTACTCACCCGAGCGTCTTCAATGAGGCGCGGCTTTGCGGGATTCCCAGGACAGGTACCGGGCGAAAGCGTCGGGCTTCCCGGGCGGCGCGATCGCGAACTCCCCCTTCAGGACCCCGTCGGGCCCGAGCTTGTAGCTCAGCCGGAAGCGCGGCGCCCCGCTTACGGTATCGCTCACGAAAGATGCCTCCCCGGGGGCCGCCGCAGTGACCGCGTAACGGATAAAATGACCCTCGTTATCATAGTAGTCGGCTCGCAGGCCGCCGCCCTGGTCCGCATAGATGATCATGAGATCGTCGTGCCTCGAGGCGGGCGCCGTCTTGGACGCGGGATATTCGGCGAAGCTCGTGCGAATGATCACACGGTCCTGCAGACCGCGGGCGAACGTGGCAGTGCCGGTGCCCTGCCCCGGCTGGCCTCCACCCGAGGCCCCCCATTCACCCAGCAGAAACGTGAGCGGCTCCAACTGTTTCGGAACCTCGGCGCACACAGAAGCCGCAGCCAGAATAACCCCGAGAGCCAATGCTACTATGAATCCGCTCCGCATCGAGCCTCCCTCCTTGGCACCAATCCCTTGTTCATTCTCGCTCCCATCCTAGCTCGCCATCTTGATCGCGGCGAGCGTCTTGGCGTTTTCCAAGTCTTTCCTGGTTTTCACTTCGATGCGAACGCCTCTCCCTTCGGCATACTTCGGCGCCGCGTCTATGATCTCGAGCACCGGATCAGACAGGCCGCGGTCATGCGCTGCCCGCACCGCCTTTTCTCCGAGCACGAATGAGGCGAGAAAACAGCCTTTGCATGGCGTCATGTACAGCACGATCCGGTCTTTGTGCTTCAGCCGGAACCCCCATCCGTAGTTCTTGCCGGAGAAGTTCCAATGCTCCGTCACAGGTTTATATTCGGTTGAGATATGGGCCTTGAGATCATTCCATAGAGAGCTCGCGCGTCCCAGCGTTTCAGAGAGGGCCTTCTCGTTCGGCATCTTCGATTTGTCGTCGAAGGCACTCAGAGCCATTTCAGTCTCGCTTTCCGTCGGACGCACGCCGCATCACGTGTCAGCCCACGTGCTTCGCCGGAACCAAACCTGTGCTCTGCAGGACCGCGATCACGATGAATGCGCAAACGAGAAGGATGAGCGCGCTCAGCAACGCTCTCTTCTCGCCCCGTTCCGCGGCGAGGCCGGCCATGAAGCAGGCCCCGGTCGTCAGGACCGTTTCGCCCACGAGCCAGGTCGCAAGGAGCACTGTCCAGCTCGCGGTGGTTCCGGACCTCAAGCCCAGCACGGAAGCGACACCCAACAGCGCTCCGAGCTTCAGGCCGAAAATGGTCGCCCGCCTCCAGGTGCCCGCACCGATCAGCTTCGTCAACCAGACATACGCGACCGCTTGCAGGAGAAATGCGGCGTAGCCCAGGGGCAATCTGCGAAACAGATCTTCAGGCGACAGCAGAAATGAGCTGGGCACGAGCCACAGCTTGGCGAACAAGCCCGCGTTGAGGAGCAGGTCCAGGGCTATCATGGCGAGCCAGCCCGCGAGAACCCTGAGAACGAATTTCCTCGCTGTGACATTCTGCTGAAGCGCGACAACGTTCTCCATTATGTCTTTTCCTCTCCGAAGCGCTCTCGCACTTTCGCCGCAATCTGGCGATCCGTCATCTTGTCCGCCGTTTCAACGCCCGCGATGCGTTTGCCCAGGTTGTTCTTTTCAAGGCGCGCCTTCAGCTCACCCTTTGCCTCACCGGGGCCGAATATCAGAATGGACTCCGCGCCACGAATGGACGCAATTATCGCGTCGTAGTAGATGTTGAGATGTCCCGTGAAGTTTCTCTGCCGGCTGTCATCGGCCGGTACCTGCAGCGGTTCATAGGAGCCCTTGAGAGGTGAATCGCCGGAACGCCGGAGCTGCTTTTCAACCGCCGATATCAGCAGCTTTATCTCCTCGCCTTTGTCCGTAACGGTTATGATAGTTGCCTTCCTGTGGTCAATCCACAGACCCACTTTGGTGCTCATCGAGTTCTCCTTTACTTTCTCCGCAGATGCCCTTTTTCGACCTCTTCCGGAGCCGGTCGCCTGAGAATCGCGGGGCTCCCTTCATCATAGAGGTTACGGTCGTTCATGTTGGACTTCAGATACTCCGTCAACTTCTCCGCATCCGATGCCAGGTCCCGCGGGATACCCTTGTCGCCGACGATGGCAAGCGACAACTTCCCTTCATCACGAAAGGCGTACCTGGCAAAATCGAACGTTTGCGGGCGCCCGTCCAGGCTCAGTTCGCTGATATTCAAGAACGCCTGGCCGCCGACGTCAACGCTGTAGGCGCGAAGGCGAGTAGGCTCCTTGTCGCCGTTGGAGAGCTCGACGTAGTACTCCCGTTCGTTAAAATTCCAGACTGTAAAGAGTGTCGACTCCTCCTTGCCGACGGGGTCGTCCCAGACCCAGTACCCCAGCAAGCGCTGGTCGATGACCGAGTGCTCGTCCGTTCCCAACGGAACCTTCGACTCGAACGGACATCCCGACGCGAGCGCCGCCAATGAAGCGACGGCGAGGCAGATTGCGAGTCTCCTCAAGACGCACCTCCCAGCCGAAAACCGGGCAGCCGCAGCACAAGCCACAATGTGGCTCCGTGGATGATCATCCCGACAAATACCGCAAACAAGAAGACCCACGGCGACATAAGTCGCCACAGTCTGAATAGGAAGATGCCGCCTATGGGCACGTAGAGAACGGTCCCGGTCAATACGCCCGGAATATAGGATCGCGTCATGATACATATCGTGATGTGCCAGATGCCGTTGACAAAGACGATCGTCGCCCCGCTTACCAGAAGCCATCGCCAGGCCTTCGATCTTCGGGCCGCCCATGCAGCCAGGCACATCCCGCCCGCACCAACCAGGCTGAGACCGATAAACTCCGCCAGCGACAGCCGAACGCCTCCGCCGGCAGCCATCCACTCCATGAGACCATGCCCCCCGAAGGCCTCTTCGGCCATGTGGCACACATACGCTGCCGGCAGAAGCCAGGCCCACATTCCAACCGAGTCGCTCCGGATCTTGTCGCTCGAACAGTTCATTTCAAGAAACCTCATTCCATATAGATCGGTATGAAGCGGTTCACTTCAGGCGCAAACATCATCGGATGCTCGGACGTCATCGGCGACGTCGGCACGGTAAGCACAACCGCCTTGCCGCTTCGCAAGCGCGCTTCCATTCTCGAGAGAATGGTATCGGCGTCCGATCCCTTTATCGCGCAGCATGCGCCGAGGTATTCGCTCCCGACCGAATAAAGAGTGTTGCTGTGCGATCGATCGAGAATGCCATTTAGGTTATATGGCACCTCCAACCCATCCAGGATATCATGAAAATAGTATTTCTTCTTGCAGTCCAAGTAACCGCGGCAATCATCTACATATCCCTTGTCATGGAAGAGCGTATCAATTCTCGTGTCGTTTCCGCTCAACGCGTAGATTTGATGCCCTTGTGAACTGATGGACAGCGTCCACGAGAACGGGGAAGAAAGGCTCTTTGCTGTGAGATGAAGCGAGATGGTATCGGCTTTGCCATCCCCCGTCACATCGAGACTTCGAACGAGCACGGTATCGATGGCTTCCCTGGCGGCAGTCCGTGGCGAAGCTTCTGCGCACAAAACGGCGAATATCATCAGAAGAGTCGCAACATATATCTTCGTCACGGATGTCTCCCCTCTGGCGGGTTCATCGCCCGCGTTTCAGATGCTGCGGTCCATGGTCGCGCCGGGCGCCGGCGACTGCAAGCGCTTTTTGGACAGCGCCGAACCGACGACTGCTCATGAAATCTCCTTAGACAGACGGCGCCGGTGTCCCCCCTCGGCGTCTTCCATGCGATCGAATCCAGCGGCGCGCCGGCGCTTCGACATAACGGTGGAAGAGGAGCGCGGCGCAAATTGCGGCGAGAATCAGAACGGCGCGTCCCGCGACGGCTTCAAGGCCTGTCACTCGATTCATCCACCCGATCGCGTAGATGGAGAACACGAAGGAGCCATGGAGGATATAGAGCGGATAGCTTGCCTCTCCCAGCACGACGAGCCAGCGAAGCGACAGCGCTCGGGACACCATGCCTTTCGGCGCCAATGCAAATCCCAGAATCGCCGCGCCGAAAGGAATTGTCAGCACGACGTTGTGCATGAGCGCAAACGGAATGGCGAAGCTGCTCAGGAGCCCCGCGGCGATTGCGCACATCGACACGGCAATCAGCCGGCCCCCGAACCGCTCGTCGAGCCTCAAACGCTCGCGTTCCGCATAGACCCGAGCCAGGGCTACGCCGAGCATGAACTCGGCGAGGCGCAGCGCCGGCGAGAACTTGATGAAAGCGATTGCCGCGGTATTCACGTTCGTTGTGTTTCCCGCCCAGCCCTGCGCGGCCGTCGCGCAGTAGACGAGTGACGCCGTCCACTCCGCGGCGAGCCCGATCGCCGCGAGCATAAGCACGCGACGCAGCGGCCAGCGCGCCGCCGCAATCAAGAGCAGAGGGAACAAGAGATAGAAGAACCACTCCACCGAGAGCGCCCAGGACGGGAAGTTGTAGGTGAGCGCGAACGTCGGCACCCATGCGTGCATGAGCACGGCGGTCAAGCCTACATCCGCCGCGGTCACCGCCCTCGCGGCATGCTGCGGACCGAGGGGAAGCGTCGAAAAGCGCAGTCCGATGAGGAAGATGAGAACGAAGCCGGCGACGTGGCCGGGGTAGATGCGCGCGAGACGGGCAAGCCAGAAGTCGCGCGCATCGAAGGCGCCCGCACGAAACCGATCGAGGTACTGATACGTCAGGATGAAGCCCGACAGAACGAAGAAGTACCCAACCCAGACATAGCCGCTCGTGATGAGGCTCCTCAGCCAGAAGGGCGCACCGGCCAGCAGCGGCGTGTCCGCGGTAGTATGAAACACCATTATCATGAGGGCGCCGAAGAAACGGGTAGACGTCAGGGCGGGCAACTGCGCCGGGGCCGCGAGGTGCTGCCGGGGAGGTGATATGCCGGTCGCGGGGCCGTGCTTGGCGCCGCCGTCATCGGCGTTGCCGGCCGGCCCTTCACGTGTAGAATGAGTCATTGATCCTCGCCGCCAAGAAATTCTGGAGGCTGGGTTCGGAGTCGAACCGAACGGGACGTTTCTTAGACATCCCCAACGGATTTGCAGCCCGCGGAGAGCACCGGCCCCCTAATCCAGCCCCACCAGTCAAGAAGATAGCGAGAAATCACCAGGCAGGAAAGGTCATTTGCTAGCATGCAGCGGGCTCTTTATCGCGCTCCAGGTGCACTCTTCCGTCCCCACCTTAATCCGAGAATGCGCATTTTATTCCCGCCGTTGCGGCTCAATTGCTCGCGAGGCTTCCGCGGAGGTCCGCACCGGAATGATCTCGAAGTCCATCAAGTCTTCCCAGTTCGAAGTCCACGCTTTTAGATCGAGCTCGCTCTCGGCCTCCATTACCTGGAAGCACCGCTCAAAGTCGAGGTCGACCCAGCTCGAGATGTACCGGACGCTCTCGGGCATCATGCGTCCGCGCTCGCGAAAGCGGCGATAGACCGCCGGAGCTTTCCCCGGCCGGAAATGTTCAACGATCATGAACAGCATCCCGCAGACCTCTCACTTCTTCTCTGTGCCCTCGCGCAATGTCCGGACGGCGCCCACGAGGCCCATTATCCAACCGACCGGGTACGGCAGGAGGACTATCGCCCACCAATACGAATGGCCGCTCGGGCGCCCGACGCCCCCGCACGCGCTCAACCCCCACAACATCCCTACGCCGACTACGACCAGCGCGAGCGCCCAGCGAAGGAGCGCCCTGTGTCTGCTCTTTCCGAGCCGGGCCCCGAGCGTAACCAGGGCGGTCCCCGGCAGGATAACGAGCGATCCCTCGAGCGGGTCGATCGCCCCCATCACCATGGCGACGAGGCCGATAATGACGAGGATACGAGCCCACCGGTCCACTTTGTCCATGAGATCCTCCACAACTTACGTCGCGGCTTCCAACGGTCATTTCCCGAGATTGGAGAGGTCGAGGCGCTTTTCGATCTCATACGATGCCCGAAGCGGAAAGAGCTTCTCGAGCGTCGCCACGTCCTCCGCGCCCTTGCGTTCTCCCAATTGCTGCGCCAGCGCTTTCTGCAGTGTCGACGCAGCCTGATATCGAGCCGGGTCGGGAGCCAGCCACAGCAGAATGTACTCGCCCTGGTTGTTCCCGAATGCGTTCGTGAAGACCCGGCAGACGAGGGGATACTTCTGCGCGACGAGAGCCGCCTTGACGTCGTTCCACAAATGCTCGAACTCATCCCAATGCCACCAGTCGATCTGGTGGACTTCCAGGCGTCCCACGGCGGCAGTGAATTCCGTCAGCGAATCGACGCCTGACCACGTGATATCCGACGCCGCCAGCCGGCGCCAGATTTGCGAACAGTGCGGCGGCACCAGCGCGGCATCGCCCAGATCGTAGGTCTTCACGGCCTCCTCACCAACGATTTTGTTCGTCTGATCGATCATCTCGCTGCGCGCGTCCAGATCTGCCCACAGGCGGAATGGATATAGCGTGAAATACGTTTGAACCGTGCCGGCCCGCGCGTACCAGAACAGCGGCCTGCCGTCGCCCAGCACGCGGCCGTCCCTATGAAGGGCGGCCAGCCACGTCTTCCGCGAATTCTCGAAAAGCTGGGCCTTTTGAGGATCGACGTTGTCGATATGCACCCAACGTCGCGGCGCCTGCCAATCAAGGCCAAGATGCGACTGCGTTGTTTGCGCCGCGGGACGGCTGGCCAGCAGAGCCACATAGACCGCGGCCAAGCAGATCGAATAGAACGGGTGCTTCATTGCGAAATCACCTCCGCGGAATGTCTCCATGTTGAGGCCCTCTGCTCAATCAACGATGAACAGCTTGGCTCCTACCTCTGTAAAGGAACGGTGAGGCTCTTCGTTGTCCGCGACCTGGTAGCTCATGCCCGGCTTGAGAGCGAACGTGCGGCCGTCCTTGAGTTCGGTAACGAGCTCACCTTCGACACAAAGAATTATGTGGCCCTTCGCGCACCAGTGATCCGCAAGATACCCGGGCGTATACTCGACCATTCGAACACGCATGTCTCCAAATTGTTGAGTGCGCCACAGGGCCAAGCCGGTCTCTCCTTTATGCTCGGTTGGTTCGATCTTGGACCAGTCGGTAGTGCCGAAGGGAATGCCGGACATTTTCATGATCGACTCCTTTGACTATGGGTGCCAACGCCAGCGCGCGCCGCATCGAAAGCTAGAGCGCTCTAAGGAATATCATGACCTTCTCGATCATCGGTTGCCCTGCTTGTTCTTCGGTGCATGCCAATTGCGTGGTTCAGGTTGAAGCATGCTCAATCGATTGCCTTCCGTATCGACGAACGAGACGTACTTCCCGACACCCGGAATGTCCGTCGGCTCGCCGAGAACCGTGCCGCCCGCACGACGAACCTTCTCGATTGACTCATTGACGTCATCCACCGCGATAACGACCGACGGATGTTGCGCGCGCAAGTCGGGTTCCTTCCGAAAGAAGCCTCCGTTGATCGCGCCGGGTCTCTTGGGACCGATTTCATCAGTCTCGGTCGTGGTCGCGAGAACATATTGTCCCATTTCTTCGCCGAGCGCCTGGGTGAGCCAGCCGAAGGCCTGTTCATAGAACTTCGCCACGCGGACCTGATCGTCGTACGGCATTTCAAAGTGGACTACGGGATTCATCGTGTTCCTCCTCAGGCGGTGCCCACAAACGGGTAGATCTCATCCGCGATCCAGTAGTAGGTGATCAGAAGGGCGAAGACGGTGCCTGCCAGCCACAGGACCCGCCGGCGGCGGCGCCACGTGTTCCCGAATGCAGACTGCTGCACGGGGACATCGACGAGGTACGCTGCGCAATAGCACACGTTAGCGAGCGCCGCGAGGATCAGAAGCTTCGCGAGCGACGCGAAGGTCAAGGCGGGCCGGAAGTGAGGCCACGTCAGAAGAATCCACGCACTCGCCAAAACAGCAAGGGCGAGATTGTATGCGAGACGGCGTGGCTCCCAGTACCGAATCGCGTCGTTGAGAGCGTCTCCAAGCATCCTTATCGTCCGATCTTCGAATGGGCAGCGCTTTCGGTCTTCATTTTTCTTTCCGGCGGACGGCCCCTACCAGATCGTACCCGAACTGAAAGGTCGAGGGTTCCAGCACGATGCCCTGGGCCAGCGGATGCGTGCCCTTGAGCTCCCAGGACGAACCTCCCTCGCAGCTCTGTATGCGGTGGCCGGCGAAGGCTATGTGGACGGGAGCGGCCATGGTGAACGACCTCGGTGGAATGAGGACCTGCTGCCCTCTGGACTCCGCTCCGCCGGTGACGGGACCGCTTGGCCTGCACTCGGCGAGCACGCTCAACCCGTCGACGTTCACGGAGCCCTTCCATGCTCCATCGGGGTCGCGGCGAAGCCTGACATCGCCATATTTGGCGTAGTACCCCCTGTCGCGCATGTAAGCGACGTAGAGGCTGTCCGGCATCCAGAACTCCAGCACCAGGAGCGGCACGCCGGCCCCCAGTTCAATCGTGGAGTCTGAGGGCGCGACGCGAGCCAGCCATAGTCCGGCAGCGCCGTCCTCGGGCCACTCGGGAGAACGACCACCGATCGTGAATGTCCCCGTCCGGATTATCTCGAGAAACGATATGCCCCAGCTCCCGCGAGATGGGTCCTCGGCCAGGTAATCCGTCGCCCACCCGACACCTCCCGCGGCCAGTTCCTGAACCGTGACGAACCGCAGGGACTGCGGAAGTCGATCCGCAACCGTGGCGGGATCGAACAGGAGATACCCGACGATCTCCTCCGGCTGTTTAATGACCCAGTCCCTATCACTGCCGTCGGCGGGGGCCGGTATCGAGATGAAGACTGTCCCAGCCAGCAACAGGACCACGGCCGGAAACAACGGCGACGAAGGCTTCATTTTTCCTGCTCCACCCTTCCCATTTGCTCAATCAACGATGAACAGCACGGCCCTAAAGCAACCAAGGTATGAAACGTTTAGTGCGCGCACAGTAGACCGCGTAATCAGAGCCCAGAGAATTGAGTAAGGCCTGTTCTTCCTTCATGACACGGTTCACGACCGCGAGCGTGATGGGAAGGAGAAGGCCGAGCAAGCTGAGCCAGTTGGCGAGGCACACCCCTAAACCGAGAAATGCCAGCAGGAGACCCGTATAAGACGGATGGCGCATGAGACCGTAGAGACCGGTCTGAACGATTCTGTGGTCGGAGTGGATCGCAACGTCGACCGTGAAGAGTCGCCCGAGCGTAATGATGGCCGCCCAGCGCAAAGCGAGGCCGCCCGACAACAAGACCAGCGCCAGAATACGGATCATGTCCCGCGGACCTGGAAGACGAGCCGGTTGAATCCACTGTGCGGCGATGGCCAGGCAGAGACCGAGCGCGACGCTGAGCCAGATCAGGCGCTGTGAGCCGCGGTCTTCGCCTCGTGCAGTTCGATCACTCGATCGCTTCACGAACGCAAGTGCAATCTCCGAGACCGGGAACAGGGCAACGATCACAACGAGGACAAGTCGGATCATCGTTTCTCCAGGCGCCTGAGGCGGGCGTCAGCCGCGGCCCGCCGTATTCTCAGGATTCATGCTCGAGACAAAGCTCCACAACTCCCGCAATGCTACAAACCAGCACTCACGACCACGTTGAACTCCGTAGAGTCAACGCCTCCTCGGCCATCGTCGACGACTACCTTGAAACGGCAACCGGCAGATTCTGTATTTTCATTCTCCGCTCCTCAACATGATCCGACGACTAAGGCCTCGTCAGCTTTCGCCGCGATGTTCCATCGTTATTACCACTTTTCCTCTGGCGTGCCCTTCTTCCAGATACCGGATAGCCTCAGGGACATCACTCAATGGGTAGCTCCGGTCGATGACCGGAACGACCTTTCCGGCTTCAAGGAGGTCTCGCATGACGATCAAATCATCTTTGTTCAAGCGCGCCAGAAACGAGACGATCTTCTGGCTCACGAACCGTGACAATACGACCGCTTTGAGTATACCCGCCAGTGGTCCCAGCCAACGCCCCTCGTTCGGTCCTCCGACCAGGACGAGAGTCCCCTTGGCGGTCAGCGCGCGCCTGCAATCCGACAAGGAATGGTTCCCCACCGTATCGAATATCAGATCGTACCGCCGTCCGTTCTTGGTGAAATCCTCTTGGGTGTAATCGATGACGTTGTCGGCGCCGATCGACCGGACCAGACCCACATTCCTCGTGCTGCACACGCCGGTCACGTCCGCCCCGAATGCCTTGGCGATCTGCACGGCGAACGTCCCCACGCCTCCCGCCGCGCCGTTGATCAAGACCTTCTGCCCCGGCTGAATCCGCCCTTTGTCACGAAGGCCCTGCAAGGCGGTGAATGCCGCCACGGGCACGGCCGCCGCCTGCTCGAACGTCATGTTGGCCGGCTTCAGCACCAGCGCGCCTTCGGAAGCACACCCATACTCGGCAAAGGCCCCTCTGCACGAGCCGAACACCTCGTCACCCGGCTGGAGCTGCGTCACGTTCCCGCCGACCGCCTCGACCTGACCGGCCACGTCGACTCCGAGACGGGTGACCTTCGGCTTGCGCAACCCGGCTTGTATTCGCACGACGTACGGCATGCCTCTCATGAAGTGCCAGTCGAGTGGATTGACGGATGCCGCACGAATTCTTATCAAGACTTCATCGACCTTGGGGGTAGGCTTTGCTACCTCGGCGAGATGAAGAACATCCGGAGGCCCGTATTCCGTGTAGTGAATCGCTCTCATAAGTCTCCCCGAAGACTATTTCGGTCGGGTCGTTCTTGCAGGCAGCTCAGGGCAGCCTGGCCGACCCCGGAAATGAGACATCCCTGTTGCATTCAAAGTAGTCCGCCTGGTTGAGTCCCTCAAACTCTATTATGCATGGCGTGCAGGGGCCGCTCCTTTGAACGGACAGGACACAGGCGAATATCGCGTCCACATCAATATTGTATTTGTCAAGGTACTCCGGACCTGGTGCCCATCCATTTGCCAAAGTAAAAGTCCACACGTTGTTATTGAAGTATCCAAGGTCTTCCGAGCATAAATGAGAGATATCATCGGAGAGAGCAAAGAGCACTTTGTATCCGTGATAGCAAGCGGGAGAAGGCGGACCGGATCTGTTCGTCAGCTCGACGCTGAGTATTGTAGCGGCGCCCTGATATTGAACGTATTCACCGCATCTCCCGATCGGATGAGGGGGGCTTTCCGTTGCTTCGTCATTGCAACCCGTCATGGACATGATGAATATCATTGAAAGTGCGATAAGACCGAATCGTCTTATCAGGATAGTCCTCATGGTGACCCTCCTCTCCAAGATCGCCCGCCTCGCCCCGTCAATCCTTCAGAAACTGCAGAAGCTCGACCGGCGCCCCCTCACACACGACGAACGCCACAACGACACCCTTTGACGGGCTGTTGGGCTCGATGAGGATCTCATGCCCTACAAGGGCGGATTCCAGATCGTCGACCTCAAACGCGACGTGAGGAACGGTCTTGACAAGCTCCGGAAGCGGGCACTCGGCTTCATACCGCATCCACTGGATTCCGAAGTCGTTGCTCTCGTGATCCGTGCAGAACACCTTGTAATGCGCGAGATGGGTCTCTCCAGGCTGCGGGGTGTCCGTCGGAATCCCCATGTGATGATACTTCCTCAACGCTTCCCTCCTTTTGCTTTGGCATCAAGCGGCTCTATTACCCCTTCACGAGCGGAGGTACGACGCCCCATTCACGTCGATAATGCCTCCAGTAAGAAACTCGGCCCCTTCCGACGCGAGGAAGAGGACGGTGTGCGCCACCTCCTCGGGCCGGGCAACGCGCCCGAGGGGGCTCTCACGCCGGATCGCGTCACCTGCGGAGCTCGCGAGCGTCGCGGCAGCCATCTCGGTCTCGACCCATCCAGGGGCGACGACATAGACAAACACCTTGTGCGGAGCCAGCGCCTTGGCCAACGACTGGCTCAGGGCATTGAGCCCCGCTTTGCTCGCGCCATACGCCGGCGCGTTTGGCTCGCCACGAAACGCACCCCGTGACGAGATATTCACAATGCGCCCACCCCCGTGCTGCACCATGTGGCGGGCGGCCCAGTAGGTCAAATAGGCGGGGCCCAGGAGGTTGGTAGCCACGGTGCGCTGCCACACATCGCACCAGGTCGCAAACCCGACCTTCAGGAGGGGATGCTCTTCAAAGATTCCTGCGTTATTCACCACAATATCCAGCCGCCCCAGCTCGCGTACAACCGTCTGCACGAGGGGAGCAGCGGCCTCCGCCTTTGAAAGGTCTGCTTGCACGAGCGCATGCGGCCCTCCAGCGAGTGTGGCGCGGGTCTGTTCCGCCGCCTCGCGGTTCCGATGGTAGTGGACCGCTACCCGGGCTCCGTGCCCTGCGAACTGCTGGGCGATGACCCGGCCAATCCCGCGGGAGGCGCCGGTGACAAGAACGACACGGTCGGCAAAGTTCACGGCGTCCCCTCCTTTGCGTGCGGAGTCATAGGGCTCTATTTCCTGCTACCATAGATCATGCATTCACCGTAATCTCTTCGGACGTTATCAAGAAGATTGGAATAGGCAGGGCGCCCTGCTTCTTCACTGCCGGCGCGACAAAGCTCTCTCACAACGCCGCCATCACGTTCTCGTCGCAAGGATTCCACGGCGCATCAGGCGCTGATGCAGCCTGCGTGGCGACATCAGCGGCAAGCACCAGCGTGCCGCAATACAGAACGAGAACCGCCAGGAGAAAACCAGAAAGGAAGAGGCGGTCAGTTGGTGACCCGAACAACATGTACGATCTCCCCCCCACCGTATCGCCTAAAGACTACCTTGACCACGTCAAATACCGCCGGTGGTCGAAGTATCAGCACGTCTCCTTGGAGCTCGGAGGGCATCGCCGGGCACGCTATTGGCTCCGTCGGCCGTGGCCGTCGACCGATCACACTGACGTTCGCTACGTCATGGTTCCACTTCACTTCAAACCGGGAAAATTTGCAACAGAGATTCGGACCCAAGTGCGCCCATACCCGGATGCTGAGCGAGTCACCAGTTGAAACTCTAGACTGGGCTTCGATGCGCGTCACTCCCACGGTATACTCATCATACATCAGCTCATGCGTGTCCCCGGTTTGTTCCTTGTGGTGAGACGCGACACCGTACTGAACCGTCCGCGTGTAACAACCGACAACGATCAGAAATATCATTGCCACAATTATGCAAGTCGTTCTAAGCACAGGGACCGCCTATCATCGGCATCAGCTGCGGTCGCGTCCATCGCCCCGGCCGGCCAGCGCGCCGCATGCTCCACAGGCGGCGTGACGACAGGGGCCGTCACCTGCATGCGGAGTTAGACGGCTTCAATTTCTCCAAGCTCCCAAAGCTGTTTAAGCCTCTTCAGTACAATTACAATATGCCCATTTGCGCACAGGTCCGCTAGATGTCCCTCGCAAAAACGTTCCTTCCGCACATGGGTTGTGAGCAGTCGTCTGATCGTCAGCAGATCCGCCTTCTGTACCAAGCTGGGGTCCGCGCATAGGCGCGCAGCTTCATCTTGCCAGTTCACCCAGTCGAACGGAATGAACAGGCCCGAGTCATCAAATGAACGGAAAAAGATCATAACAGGAGTTGGGTAAGTCGCACAGCCTAGGGAAATCGTATTGCCTTCTTTCCTGATATCATGCTCTATCCAAGAACCCGAGTAATTCTCAAGCAGAGGAATTGTTGAAAGCAGTTTCTCGATTCCCGCCTTCGATATGTTGGTTGCTTCTCGCATCACGAGATACTCCATTTCCGTCTAACGAATCGCGTTTCGGGTGCGGGTGCCAGCCTGGCGCGGCGGATACCAACGGCGAAGCCGCGTCTGCAGCCGCCGTGACACGCAGGATCGTCCGCTGCATGCGGAGTTATGTCGCCCGATCGCTCTCTCCCACTTCAAACAGCGCCTATATCGCGACCGAACATATAGCGAAACGGAATGGCTATCAGGTTCCCCACGACAAATGTGCAAAATATAACCACCTGCACCATCGACGAGATGGGAACTTCCCCTCGAAGGGCAAGAGGAACAACAACGCCGCAAAGCCAGAGCAGCTTGTACACAAGCTCGACCAGTAGAATAGGACAGTATTTCAACCAGCATCGATTGCATCCGGGCAGGCGCAAGAAGTTGCGACAAACCGACTCCACCGGCTATTACTGTCGTGTAGATATACATGAATTTAAGCCAGCGCCATCGAATCCCATATTGACCGAGATCAGCCATCTCTTTCACACCTCCTGTTAACACCAACATAACGTACGCTTCACCTGCGAGCGCGTCCGCTGCTTCAGCGGCTTGGCGCGCCGCATGCGGAGTTAGACATCCCTATTTCATCTCGATGTCTTCCATGCCATTGATAGCTTCTTGCCATTCGCCGCGCACTCTCTCAAGTACAGATTGATCAGGGTCTGATATGGTATCCCTGTTTCTCGCGCCAGATCCTTGAAGTAAGTAATCGTGTTCCCGTCCAAGCGGATTGTAACGGGTTTCCTCGGCTTGGACGCGTAAGGATTCCGGCGAGCCTTCGAAAAGTCATATTCCTTCTTCATTGATACCACCTTCTGTTGTACCGCTCGCGCTCTCGCCGGGTCACTTTCCGCGCCGAGACGATGCGAATCACCGAACCGCGGCGATAGCAAGGACACACCACCAACGTGTGCAGGTCGGCACTGAGGCCGAGAAGGACGAAGCGATCCTCGACGCCCGAATGCTCGGGGTCATCGATCCACAGGGCATGCTCATCCGAAAACACCGTCTCGGCCTCCTGGAAGGCGACCCCGTGTTTTCGTATGTTCTCCTGATTCTTCCCCTCATCCCACTCAAATGCAATACCGCTCATATTTACAATATATGTACGATGTACGTATTTGTCAAGCCCTGCGCTCGTATGTCTAACGTTGTGGCTAACCGGCGAGCGAAAATGGGCGAAGCCGACTGAAGCGCGTCCGGTTGAGCCGCGTGTCAGGCCCGACCGTGTTAGATGCCGGGCCTGAGGCTCACTCTTGCCTGACTATATCGACCGAGATCTCCACCGCCGGAATCGTTCCTCTGTTCTCAAGCCAGTGTGTGGTGTTCCTATCCTCGGGCCAGCCCACTCCCGGTCCATAGTCCATAGCGACTCCATTTCGATGGTCAGTGATCGTTCCTTGCAGTATGTAGACGGTGCCTGGTCTGTCTTTATGGTCGTGAATCGGGCCGAAGACGCCGCCCGGCTCGAAGGTCACCATACGCATTCGAAGTTGGCGCCCTGCCATGCCCTCGATCTCAGGGCCAAGGGCAACCGTTGCAAGTAACTTCACCTTAACACCTTTCGTCTCAGGTGCGACCTGTTCGTTGCTCATCGTGCTCTCCTCTCTATACTTCCAGGGCCTAACGTCGGCATCAACTGCGGCCGCGCCCGCCGCTTCGGCGGGCCGGCGCGCCGCGTGCTCCGCAGGCGGCGTGACGGAAGCGGCCGTCAGCTGCATGCGGAGTTAGGCTACACTTCCCAAAGGAAGATGCGTCCCAGCAGCTTGAACAGTCCATCCTCGTATCTGTACAGAAGTAAAGACCCCGCGCCATCAAGCCCGCCGCGGATCGTGCCAACGAAGATTAAACAGAGGCCACTCTTGGCATCGTAGGCCGGAAGTGACACTTGCGTCAATCCATGCGCCTTCGGGTGATCGCGATGCCATTCGTCCCAGCCTGGTTTTGGGAACCTCAGAACGTAGCGGCGATATATGAGATTGCGGTCTACGAAATAACCCTTTTCCAAGCATGAGTCGAGGGTGATGTTCCACGGCATCGCATTTCGGGCAATCAGACTGTCTAGGAGCACGCTCACATCGTAGCCCTGACAGGCAAAGTTCTTGCAGATGGAGCTCTTGATCGCTTCGATCTGCTTGACGTCTCCAAGAGCAACTGCAATACCCTGAAGCCCAAAGTCACCGCAACCAGTAGTGGGCACCACAACCGCGAAACCACTATCGGGAAACGAGGTCGAAAGAACTAGACGAAGGATTTCATCGTCACTGAGGTGCACAGATTCCTGTGCCCGCGACACTGCTGTGCAGTATAGCAAGCACGCGATGGAGATCATCCACAGTTTCATGCCCGTTCTCGTCTGTAGCCTAACGTCGGCATCAGCTGCGACTGCGTCCGCCGCCCCGACGGGCCGGCGCGCCGCTAGCTCCGCAGGCGGCGTGACGGCAGCGGCCGTCAGCTGCATGCAGAGTTATAAGGCACTGAATCTATCCCTCACAATCGACGGATGAACTTTCTCCAAGCGCCCAATAAATCGGTTCATGGAATCATCAATCTCACGCATGATTCGGTCAACATCCCAGAGTGTTGCCATCCGCGAGCGCGAATATGTAAGGTGAACAATGCGCCTGTCGAGCCGGGCTTTGTTTCTTCTTATGTATGGCATTCGAACTCTTACTGGTGATCCCAAGAAATCTCTGGCCAGGATATCGGTCGGGTAGCCGCTTGACCGAAAGAACTCACGAATGCTTCGGGCATGCAGAAGCAAACTCTCGAGGGCAGCATTCAGGGCGGCCTGATCCTGCCTCATCTTTGCCTCCTTGGTCAGCTTGGCTGAGTCCTGTGCGGTCTTCCACTCGTAGAACACGGATCCGGCGCCGGAGCGAAGCGCTCTGATCCCCGGTGGCTTCTTCGCTTTCGATTTCCCCTTCATACCCAGATTGTCCTTATAGCGTCGGCATCAGCTGCGGCCGCGCCCGCCTCCCCGGCGGGCCGGCGCGCCGCGTGCTCCGCAGGCGGCGTGACGGTAGCGGCCGTCAGCTGCATGGGAAGTTATGCCGCCAGTCCCAAGTGCGAACCCTATTTCCCAAAAAGCGCCTTTATCGCACCCCAGGTGGTACTTTGCACTCCCACCCAAGAATCCGCTTGCACGACCAGAGTTGCCGTATCAATCACCGCTGATGGATGGTCATAGTAGTAACAGGCCAGAGACTCGATCGCCTTGTTCTGGAGCTCGGTCAACCGGACCGTGCCACCAGCTGAACTGAGGAACCCCCACGTTGCGCCGGAAGTAGGGGCGAACTCCAGCTCCACTTTGAAAGGGCCGTCCTGTCCGGGAGTCCACGAAGCCTCCCATGCACCGTTCGTGATCGAGTCGGGCACACTCACATCAAAGCTGAAACCCCAAGGGCCTTCCATCGGGATCTGGCCGAAGTCACACCAATACGAGCCGATGTGGGCCGACCCAGTCAGTCTAATGGAAACACGGGACACATTCGAGGGAGTCCCTTCCAGGCGGAAAGACTGCTCGACGGCGAAGCTACAAACCCCGAGGGTCGGAGGCGCACATGCATATGATCCGGCAAGCGAGGGCAGGGCCGTTTCCTTGGTCTCGAATCCAAAACCACTCGCTCCAAGCACGAGCATCAACAAGATCGTTGCCGACAAACGTCGCCACATATTCTCACCCCCAACTCGCCAAGCCGACATAACGCAAGTGTCAGCTGCGAGCCGCCGCTGTCCGGGGCTTCAATTGACTCCAGCGCGCAAGCGGCGGCCGACAGCGGCCGTCAGCTGCATGCGGCGTTAGGTCGCTTCTCGCCATCCTCCATCGCTATCGATAGAGCGACTTGATCGCCCCCCAAGATTCGTCATGCGTTGAGATGGCAAAGTCAGCCTCAATTACGAGAACCGCTTCAGTGACTGTCGCGACCGCGCAAGTAACGGGGTAGCATTCGACAAACGGGTTGCTGTAGCCCGCACCGTAAAGGTTGACATCCCCTCGACCCGACTCGAGATACTCCCACGTCGCTCCGGAATGTGGATAGAATTGCACCTTATATTCAAAGGTGGAACTCTCCCCAGCCGTGGCACAATCCGCATTCCAACCCGAGGAATTCAGCGAATCAAGCATATTAGCGCTGAACGCCATCCCCTCAAGCTGTATGCCCGGCGGGGGCCATCCGCTGAAATCGCAATAGGTCTGACCGGCAACCGCAGTTCCGGATATTCGGATCCATACTGCATACACGGTCTTCGGCATTCTGTCGAGCTGGAAGGACGCGCTTCGGGTGGTGTAACATCCAGACATAGGTAGAGGACTTTCTGAACCATACGTGCCAATGAGGCCGGGCAGCGGAATCTCAACAATCTCCGCGGCCGCCGCATCGATAGCCGCAAACGCAATCATGCAAGATATTACAACCGCTCGTATCATGGAACTCACCTTCCATATAGTCTCTGACGACCTAACGCCGGCATCAGCTGCGGCCGCTTCCGCCGCCCCGGCGGGCCGGCGCGCCGCGTGCTCCGCAGGCGGCGTGACGGCAGCGGCCGCCAGCTGCGTGCGGAGTTGGACATTCTCTTTTTCCTCACATGCTGCTGTCAGTATCAGCCAGATCAACGCCCTTCTGTCTTCTCTTTCGATAATACCGAATAACAACACGATTCAGTTCGTACATCAGGTACATGAACACAAGAGACCATATCAAGCCAGAGAGCCATGACAGCCTTGCCCGAAGGTATAAGTACTTGTAGGATACGAGAGCGGCAACGCATATCAGCATTAGGATTACCCGAACAAAACTGACTTCCCGGAGTACCTTATCGAATCGACTCATGCTCCCCCCAATACTCATGCAGCGATATGTCTAACTCAATATAGACAGTTCTGTGTTGCGCAGATAGGACTGCGAATCCTCGCTGTGTAGCAGAGCTGTTTCCTCTTGGGATTGCTCTCATTCTACCACAAATCAACATACTGCTTCAAGGAATGTCGGAGGCGTGGGGGGATAGGCTGAAGTGACGCGCCCGAATAGCGATATGTACCTGATCAAGAAGCCTCGGCGCTTGGTAGTGGTCCATGGCCCCATCGAGGCAACCTCATAGATTATTATAGCACGAATCGAAGCGGCGTGTGGAGACCCCGCGCGACGCGGGCGCGTCGCAGAGCGACGCCGCGGAGCGCCAGGCCCTTCAGCGCTCTTTTGTCAGATAGACCTTCTTGCCGCTCTCGTTGAAGTAGTATCGTCCGCCCTTCGGACCCCGATAGATCTGTTTTCCCGCGGACGTTCTCTCGCCCGTGTATGTGCGGGCGGACACGCGCGTGCCGGTATGAGCGGAATACGTTCCGCGCGACGTCTTTCTCCATGCCCAGGGCGCCGTGGGAGAAGCGTCGGCCCAGAGACCTCGCCTCGACTGCCGCGCCTCGGTCTCGAGCGCCTCGAGACCCCTGTCATTCGAATACTGGCGGTACCACCACGCGAACCCGGCTCGGACCATTTCCCTGCTGAGGCTCCTCCCGTCCGCGAGAACGGCGTCGCCGAGCGTCCTTCCATATCTATCCGTCCCGAAGGTTCTCACGGTGACGACGCGTCCGAAGATGAGCGTCGACGCATACTGTTTGGCGTTCATGCCGAACGGCTGCCCCAGCTCCGGGCTGTCGATGCCGTTGACCCGAACCTTCTCAGCCTTCCCGTCATGGAGGATCGTGAACGTATCCCCGTCGTGAACGCCGACAACCTTCCCGGTGAATTCTCCCGCATGCGCCGGCCACGCGAGGACGAAAGCGGCGAGCGCCGATACCGCTATCGCCCACGCACGAAACGCCGCGACGGACCTATGCCGTTGAATGCCGATAGTTATCCCCCCTTGCGCTGAACGCTACTATAGCGCGACTCGATCGATCATTCAATCCATTGATTCGGGAAACGTGCGGCTGGCGGCGGCTCGACCGCCGCCGTCAGAAGAGCTTCAAGGTATCGAGGCAGCTCATGATCACGTGAAGATAGAGAAGGAGCGCGAGAATGGCGCCGAGAAAGATCACGGACAAAAGCCCCGCCGCGAGCACGAGCTGCTCTCTCAAGACGTCGGCCGTCTCATCGTCTCGCCGCGAGAACAGGAGAACGATCGTCCACACGAGCCCCGCCGCGCCGTCCAGCACGCCCGCCGCCAGAACCGCAATGAATGCGACGGGCGCCGACGCGCCCCGCGCGACGAGAAGCGCCAGCGCGCACACCGTGAGCACGATGCCGGAGCCGAGGAGAATAGAGGGAACGAGCTCCTTGCGCGCGCCCATCTACGTCTTCTGCTCTTTCTTCTTCGCCGCCGGGAAGAGGATATTGTTGAGAATGAGCCGGTAGCCGGGCGAGTTCGGATAGAGGCTGAGATCCGTCGGCGGATCGCCCACGAGATGCTGGTAGTCCTCGGGGTCGTGCCCCCCGAGGAACGTGAACGTCCCCTGCCCGAAGTTCCCGTGGATGTAACGCGCCTCGTCCCCGCCCTTCACCTCACCGAGAATGAGCACCTTCTTCTTGATGAGGCTCTTGTTGAAGGACGTCGTCTGTCCCATGAACCCCTTGATGACCGACACGTGGTCCTGGACGAGCATCGTCGGCACGGGATCGTATTTGGCGGAGAATTCGAAGAGCGTGAAGTAATCGCGCGACTCGCCGCGCGCGGCGGCCGTGGCCGTCATGTCGATATCGGAAAATTCGTACACGAGCGGATCCATGACGAGCTTGAAATTCTCGAAGGCGAGGCACTTGCTGTAGTCGAGGAGGTTCTGGCAATTGGGCGTCGTGCCGTCGTGATCGTACTCGCGCGGAACGATGTCGATCCCTTCCGCCGCGAGCGCGATGTCGAACGTGTCGGTCGCCGAGCACATCGCGAAGAGGAAACCGCCGTTCCGCACGAACTCCTTGATCGCGCGGGCGACCGCCTTCTTCTCCTCCGACACCTTCTTGAATCCGAGCGACGCCGCGATCTTCTCGTTGGTCATCTGCTCCTGGATGTACCAGTCGGCCGTCCGGAACCCGGCGTAGAACTTCCCGTACTGCCCCGTGAAGTCCTCGTGGTGCAGATGGAGCCAGTCGAATTTCTCGAGCTCGCCGGCGAGCACCTCCCGGTCGTAGACGACCGTGTAGGGAATGCCGGCGTAGTTCAGGGCGAGCATCACGGCGTCGTCCCACGGCCTCTTGTTCGGCGGCGCGTAGATCGCGATCGAGGGCGCCTTCTCGAGAAGGACGACGTCGGCGTTCGAGCTGTCGATCTCCTGGAGAATGGAGGCGACCTGAGCGCCGTCGACGCGCTCGAGGCGCACGTTCAGCGCCTGCGCCTCCGTCGCGAAACCGCTCTTCTCGGGAATGAGAAACGAGCCGCCGCGATAGTTGAGGAGCCACTTCACGTTCTCACCCTTCGCGAGAATGTAATAGGCGAGCCCGTACGCCTTGAGGTGATTCGTCTGGGTGAGGTCCATCGGGACGAGGTAGTCGGCGCGCGCGGCCGCGGGGGCGCACAGCGCGACGCACGCGGCGGCGGCGAGCGCCGCGGCGACGCATCCGATGAAACGCACGACGCCCCGGAACATTCTCACTTCGGGCCTTTCTTCGGCGATTCCGCGCCCGTGGTCTTCCCGAGAGCAATATAACGCTCGCGGACGCGCTCGATAAACGGATAATCGGGGTAGCGCTCCATCAGCTGTCCGTATTGCACGATCGCCTCGCCCGGATTGTCGCGCCCCTCCAGGTCGGCGAGCCGCTCGAGCGCACGCGGGGCGAGATCGTGGAGCGGCCACGTCTCGGCGAGCCTCGCGAAATCCGCCCTCGCGGCGGCGGGCGCGGCCGCATGGACGTCGCCCGAGGCTCCGGCGTCGGCCTCGATCTCGGCCTTCAGAAAGAGCGCGCGCGGCGCGAGGCTCGATTCGGGATAGCGCACCCCAAGCGCGGCGAGGCTGTCGATCGCCGCCGCGAACTCCCCGCGCGACTGGGCGAGCACGGCGCCGCGGTACGGCGCGAGCGCGCCGCCCCCCTCCCCCATCGCGCCCTTCTCATCCATCGCGAGCTCGAGGGCGTCGTTGGCCCAGGCGCTCGACGGATGCTTCTCGGCGAGATCCGACAGAATCTTCACCGATTCGTCGTAGCGCCCTCCGAGAAAGGCGAGCCGCCCGAGACCGTAGCGGCCGAGACACGCGACCGCCGTGTCGGGATCGGCCGCCATTCGCTTGAGCACCGTCGCCGCCTCGCTCCGGTTGGGCGACGCGAGAAGGATGCGCATGCGGAGCTCGACGACCTCCGGCGTCTGCGCGTCGCTTCCGGGCGGGATTGCGGCGAGCTCGCTCAGCGCCTCATCGCTCCTGTGCAGATCCTCGAAAAGCACCTGCGCCCTGAAAAGGCACACGCTCTCGAGATACGGCGCGCCGAGCCGCTGGCGCTTCACATCGTCGGCCAGGGCGAGCGCCTCCGCCAGCAGCTTCTCCCGCGCGGCGCCCGTCGCGGCCCCCGCGGCCTCGCGTTTGTCCGAGGCCATCAGGAACATGACCCCGGGCGCGTAGATCGACGCGTTGAACCGGTCGAGAAACTGCTGCATCAGATCGGCGTCGAGCGACGCGAAACGCGCGTCAATCCGCCGGTCCGTCATGCGGCTCATGTACACGATGATCGAATAGAGCTGATCGTCGCGAAACGCCGAGGCGCCCTTTCCGAAAAGGTGTCTCCTCGCGTCATCGTACCTGCCCCCCTCGACGAGCAGAATCGCCTTGAGCGTGCGATAGGCGCCGTTCCGGTTCTCTCCCGTCGAAACAAGCGAGTCGACGATCGAGACGAGGCGGTCCTGTTTCTTCGATTCCCTGAAAATATCGGAGACGCTCCGGATCTCTCCCTCGGCGAGTCCCGGTCTCCCCCCGAGGAGAATGAGCGCGTCCCTGAACGCCTCCTCGTCGCGACCGATCGCCCGCTCGAGGCGGATTGTCTCGTGCGCGTAGTAATCGGCATTTTCCTTGAATTTCATTCCCTCGCGAAGGGTCGCGATCGCCTCGTCGTAGAGGCCTGCTTCCTGCTCCATCTTCGCGACGATGCCGTACGTCGAGCCGAATTTATCATCGGCCTTGAGGAGACGCCGCCAGATCTCGACGGCCTGCTCTTTGCGTCCCATGTCGACGTAGGCGGTGCCGAGATCCTGCAGGTACGTTCTGTTTCCGGCATCCGTCTCGAGACATCGCTCGAGGAGCGCAGCCGCGTCCTGCGACCGCCCCCCCTTGAGATAGCAGTCGGCGAGCATCGAGTTGGCGGTGTAGACCTGCGGGTACTGGGCGACGAGCCGCTCGAGAATCGGGATCGCGTCCTCGCACCGCCCCTGCATGATGAAGTAATTCGCGCGGTCGATCATGACGACGGGAGTGTCGGCGGGGCGCCGTCCCGGGACGCTTGCCGGCGGCTTCGGGCGGCCCTTCGTTTGCGCGACCGCCTGGCCCGACGCCGGCGCGCCGGGCGGGAGAAAGAGCGCGAGGCAGGCCGCCGCGAGAACGGCCTTCGCGACAACGGAAGCCGCAAGCGCCGCCGTCCCGCGCACGCTCGCGAAACGCCGGGCGGACCGGATCATTTCGTCTCCCTCACCTTCTCCGAGAGGGCGCGGAAATACTCCCGGATGAGCTCCTCGTACTCGGCGGGGCCTTTCTCCCGCATCGCGCGCTGTATCATTCTGAGGAGAACCT
>JBEKAW010000009.1:0-19401 GCA_050015715.1 Candidatus Krumholzibacteriaceae bacterium | reverse complement strand
CATCGCCGCCGACACGATGATCCGGTCGAACGGAGCGTAGCTCCTCCAGCCGAGGGCGCCGTCTCCGACCTTCACGCGGATGCTCCCCGTCGCGATCGTGCTGAGTATGCCTTCGGCCTTCTTGAGAAGGGGCGCGAGCCGCTCGATCGAAAAGACGTCGTGCGCCAAGAGCGACAGGATCGCCGTTTGGTACCCCGATCCGGTTCCCACCTCGAGCACGCGGGAGCGCCGCGTGACCTTGAGCGATTGAATCATGAACGCGATGGTGTAGGGCTGCGAGATCGTCTGATCGTATCCGATGGGAAACGACGAATCCTCGTAGGCTCCCCTTCCGATCGCCGGGTCGACGAATGAATGACGGGGGATCGTGAGGAACGCCTTCAGGAGGCTCCGGTCGGTGATGCCCCGTCCCTGGAGCTGTTCCGTTACCATCCTTCGCCTCGCTATCGCGTAGTCTGTTCCGGGTTCCATGAGAGCCGGTGCTCCTCCAGCTCGACGATGCCTTTGTAGTCCGTGAAATCGAGCCGGAGCGGGGTCACCGAGATGTAGCCCGCGTTCACGGCGGCGAAATCCGTGCTGTCTCCGGCGCTCCATCCCGGTTCCGCCCCGCCGATCCAGAAGTAGTCCTTCCCGCGGGGATCCTTCTTTCTGATGATTATGTCGTTGTAGACTCGCGATCCGAGCTTCGTCACCTTGATCCCCTTGATCGATTCCCGGGGAATCGACGGAACGTTCACGTTCCAGAGACGCGCCTTTCCTTCGCCCATCCCGAAGAGGGCGCGCGCGAGCTGCCGCGCGGCGGCCCCGGCCCCTTCGAAGGACAAGGGTTCCCACGAGGCGAGAGAGATCGCGATGGCGTTGATGCCGAGGATCGATCCCTCGATCGCCGCCGCGACGGTGCCGGAGTAGGTCACGTCCTCTCCCATGTTGGGTCCGTGGTTGATTCCCGATACGATGAGATCGGGTTTGCGCTCGAGGATGCCGTGGACCGCGAGCAGCACGCAGTCGGTGGGCGTGCCCGAAACGCCGAAGGTGCGCGGTCCGTGCTCCTTGATGCGGAGCGGTTTGTCCAGGGTGATGGCGTGGCTCGAGGCGCTCTGTTCCTGTTCGGGCGCGACGATGACGACGCTGCCCTCCCCGGAGAGGGACTCGGCGAGCGCGCGCAGCCCGTCCGCGGCGATGCCGTCGTCGTTCGTCAGGAGGATCGTTCTACCGGCTTCCGTATGCTGCTCCATTCCCTCGTGCGCTCCCCGTTCCCGGAAGGCTGCATGTTACCAGAAAAGGCTGCGCATGACCAGCGCGATGAACCGGATCGTCTCGTGCACCGGCCTGATCGCGCTCTTCTCGCTTCCATAGATCGTGCTCACCGGAACCGACGACACCTTCCCTCCCGCGTGGCACCCCTTGATGATTATCTCGCTGTCGATCTCGTAGCGCGAGGTCACGAGGTCGAGCCGCTCGAGAAGCGACGCGCGCACGAGACGGTACCCGTTCTGGCTGTCGGGTATCCGCTGCCCCGCGCGGAGGCTCACGATGGCCGAGGTGAGCCGGTTCGTGAACACGCGCAGAGGCGGCATGTCGCGCCGGTCGGCCATACGGTTCCCGATGATGATGTCGGCGCGCCCTTTCGAAAATTCCTCCGCGAATCGCGGGATCTCCCGCGGATCGTGCTGGCCGTCGGCGTCGAGCATGAAAACGGCGTCGATATCCTTTATCGAGGCCAGGTGCGCGATCGCGGTTCTGATGGCCGCGCCCTTTCCCCGGTTGACCTCGTGCCGGATCACCGGCACGCCCGAACGCCGGGCGGACTCGGCGGTGCCGTCGGCGGAACAGTCATCGACCACGATGATCTTGTTCGCCGGAATGTACTCACGGATACCGGCGAGCACCGGCTCGATATGGGCGGCGGCGTTGTACGCCGGCACGATCGCCCCGAATCGATCAAGCATTCCGCGCCTCCTCCCAGAGATGGTCGAACGCGAACCATTGGTCAGGATGCGCTCTCACAAACTCCTCCATGCGCTCGAGGCAGGCGTTGCCGACGGCGGTTGCGGATCCATCGAGCGCCGTCATATCGATCTCTTCTCCGATGACGATCTCGATGGCGCCGGGCGCCGTATAGTAAGAGCAGGAAGGGACAAGCGGCGCCCCGGATCTCAGTGAAAGCGTGATGTGGCCGTCCGGGAGGAGCACATCGGTGCCGAGGAAACGGAGACGCATCCCACGATGCGAAAAATTCCGGTCGATGAGGAGCACGACGAGCTCGCCCCTCGCGAGCGCCTTCGCGAGCCCGACGGCGCACGAGCGCAGCGGATAGTCCGTGAAGCTCCAGTTCTTCCGTATCGCGCTGAAGAAGCGCGTCACGCGGGCCGACGGGTGCTCGAGGGCGACCGTGTGCGTCCCGTATCCGAGGCTCGAAATATACGCGCCGGCGATCTCCCAGGGCCCCAGGTGCGGGGCGACGAGGATCGCCCCCCGCCCCTTCTGCAGCGCCCGCTCGAGGTTCTCGATTCCCCTCACCGTGCACAGGCGCCCAAGCTCCTCCCGGCTCAGGTGGGACAGCCTCAGGAGATCCGTCACGGCCAGGGAGAAGTTGCGGAACACGGGAAACGTGGGCCGCCCGGGGAGCCCGAGCCTCTCGAAGTTCGTCCGGACGTTCTTCCGGATCGCAGGTTTCGCTGCGAAGAAGAGAAACGCGAACGCGGCGGCGATTCTCGTGGAGCTCGCGCGGGGAAGGATACCCGCGAGCGCCGATGCGGAACGGTATAGAAGGTACGAAATCATGTCACCATGTTGTCACTCATAAATGCAAAATGGTCGGGGCGACTGGATTCGAACCAGCGACCCCTAGCCCCCCATGCTAGTGCGCTACCAGACTGCGCCACGCCCCGACCAGAGGTTACAATATCATCGTTTTCGGCTTAGGCACAAGTGGAAATTGGCGCTGCGCCGTGCGACGAGAAGGGCCGAGGGCGGAGACTGCGGCGCGTCGGCGCGGCCCTTTTGCCCGGGACGCTCAGAGCGCCTCGACGAGACCCTTGAGCTCCAGGAGGTCCTTCTTGAGCGCGACGAGGAGGCGGCGCTTTTCCGGATCGGCGAACGGGATGCTGAGCTGCTCGGCGAGGACCGACGGGTCGTTGTCGAACTCCTTGAGCTTCCTGCGGGCGCCCGCGATCGTGTACTTGCGATCGTAGAGGAGGCTCTGGATGGCCATGAGCAGCTTGATGTCGCGCACGCGGTAGGTCCGGTTCCCCGCCCTGTTCTTCTTCGGATTGAGCACGGGAAACTGCGTCTCCCAGTACCTCAAGACGTGCGGCTTCACCTTGAGAAGCTCGCTCACCTCTCCGATCGAGTAGTAGAGCTTCTGATTGGCCTTCATCATGTGCCACGCTTCCTTTTGAGGGGTCGTTTCTTCCCCTCCTCCGTCCTGTATCGCTCCATCTCTCTCCTCGCCCTGCGAATCATGAGATCCTTGATGGCCCGCCGGGGATCCTTCCCGCGGAAGAGAACGCTGTGAACCTGCTCCGCGATCGGGAGCTCGACCCCGACGCGCGCGGCGAGCTTCACGGCGGCCTTTGTCGTCTTGACACCTTCGGCGACCATGACCATCTCGCTCAAAATCTGAGGCAACCGTTTTCCCCGGCCGATCTCCTCTCCCACGTGCCGGTTCCTGCTGTGGCGGCTCATGCACGTGACGATGAGATCTCCGACGCCGGCGAGCCCGCTCAGTGTCTCCTCCCTCCCGCCCATCCGGCAGGCGAGACGCTTGATCTCCGCGAGCCCGCGGGTGATGAGCGCGGCTTTCGTGTTGTCGCCGAAGCCGAGACCGTCGCAGATTCCCGCCGCGATCGCGATCGTGTTCTTGAGCGAGACGCCGAGCTCGACGCCGACGAGATCCGTATTCGTGTATACGCGGAAGTACTCGTTCATGAAGCAGCCCTGTATCTCCTTCAGTATTTCGGGGTCGATCCCGGCGACCACGACGGATGTGGGCATGCGGACGCTTACCTCCTCCGCGTGGCTCGGGCCGAGAAGACCCACGATTCTCCGCTTGGGCGTCGGAAGCTCCTGAGCGAGGACCTCGCTCATGCGGCAGAGCGTTCTCTCCTCGAGGCCCTTCGCCGCGTTGATGATGATCGCGCGCTTGTCGAAGGCCGGCGAGGATCGAACGATACGGGCGACGCCGCGAACCGTATGGCTCGGCGTCACGAACACGATCCGCGTGGCCCCTGCCAAGGCCTCGTCCATATCCGACGTGATGCGCACCGATCGCGGCACCGGGATCCCCGGCAGATACAGGCGGTTCTCCTGCTCGCGGCGGATCGTCTCGGCGAGCTCGGGAAAATACTCCCAGAGGCGCACCGAATGACCGTTTCCGTCGAGCAGGATCGCGAGCGTCGTTCCCCAGCTCCCTGCTCCGAGAACCGCTATGGTGAGCCCCGAGCCTTTACGTTTCGTCTTCATGGATACCCCGGCTAGAAAATCCTTTTCTCCGTTCCATCGCGGAGCCGTCGCAGGTTCGAGCGATGTTTCACGAAAACGACGACCGCCGCGGCGACAGCGAGGATCGTAATCCAGTAATCCACGTCGTTTCCGAACAGACGATTGGCGAGCGGTATCGATACCGGCAGAAACGCGGCGCTCACCATGCTCGCGACCGACACGATCCGCGTCGCGAGCAGCGTGAGCACCCACAGGACGAAGCACATCGCGACGGCGTGCGGCGCAAGCGCGAGGAAGGCCCCGGCGGTCGCGCCGACCCCCTTCCCTCCCGAGAATCGGACGAACGCGGAGTAATTGTGGCCGATGACCACGACGAGCGCCGCGAGCAGCGCGAAGAGCGTTCCCGGCCCTCCGAGTCTCGATAGGAAATGAACCGCGACGAAACCCTTCCCGATGTCGAAGAGCAGCACTGGCAGGGCCGCCCCGAATCCGAGCACCCTGAAGGTGTTGGCGGCGCCGAGATTCCCGCTCCCGTGCTCCCGCAGGTCGATGCCCCTGAGAAGCCTCCCCATGATGAAGCTCGAGGGTATTGAACCGAGGAGGTAGCACGAAAGGGCGACCGAGAGGATTTTCAGGAAAAGCGGCATCATCTCTCCTTGGACTTGAGGGAGAGTGTAATCGCCGTCCCTTCAAACGTAAACATTTTTCTGAGCTGATTGTTGAGATAACGTATATAAGAACGAGGAAAATAGGAGGCTTTGTTTACAAAAAGCGTGAAGGTCGGCGGCTTGGTCCCCGTCTGCGTCGCATAGTACACCTTACCCGTCCCTCCCGAGTAGTAGCTCGGCGGGCTCTTCTCGACGATGGCCTCGAGAGTCCTGTTGAGCTCGGACGTGGTTATCTTCCGTTCCCGGGCCTTCTCGATGGACGCTGCGATGGCGAAGATCTTCTCCACCCGGAGCCCCGTGAGGGCCGAAACGGTGAGAACGGGCGCATAGGACAGGAACTGCATCGAGCGGCGGACCATCTCGACGTACCGGTCCACGGTGAGCGAGTCTTTCTCGACGAGGTCCCATTTGTTGATGAGAATCATCATGCCCTTTCGCGCCCGGTGGCCTTCCGATGCGACCCGCACGTCCTGCCGCGAAACGGGCTGGGACGCGTCGATCATGACCGCGACGATATCGGCATGGCGCGCGCTCGCGAGGCTCCGGAAGCTCGTGATGGCGCCGAGCCCTCTCTCCGTGCGCGCGCGGCGCTTCACCCCGGCGGTATCGATGAGAACGTATTCCTTTCCCTCCCGACGGACGAGGATGCTTACCGAATCGCGCGTTGTCCCCGGAATCTCCGAGACGATGTTCCGCTCCTCGCCGACGATGGCGTTCACGAGCGAGCTCTTGCCGACGTTCGGTTTTCCGACGATCGCGATGGCGAGCGGCTCCACCACGGCGCGCGCGGCCGAGCGGGGCAGGCGCGAGACGACCTCGTCGAGGAGCTCGCCGATCCCGGATCCGTGGAGCGCGCTCACCGGGAACACCGCCGCGATGCCGAGACCGTGGAACTCGTGTACGCTCCAGCGATCGGCGTCATTCTCGACCTTGTTGACGACGAGCACGATCTTGTCGCGCTCGCGCTCCAGGGCGTGCATGAGCGATTCGTCCTCGGCGGTCGAACCCGTGTCGACGTCGACGACAAGGATGATGACCGCCGCCTCGCCGGCGATGCTTCTCACGCGCGCGCGGACGCTCGCCGTCAGCCGGTCCTTGCCGCCGTCCATGCCGAATCCGCCCGTGTCGACGAGAACGAAGGGAACGCCGTTCCATTCGACCCGCTCTTCCACGGCGTCGCGCGTGACACCGGGTGTCGCGTGCATGATCGCCTTGCGGCGTCTGACGATCCTGTTGAAGAGCGTCGATTTGCCGGCGTTCGGTTTTCCGACGATTGCGACGACCGGTATTCCTTTCATCTCGCGCACCTCGCACGGCAGCGTCGTATGACTCGGGGTTCGAGAAATGTCGCCCGGGCGACGACGACCGGAACGCCGAGCTCCCGCTCGATGTCCGCCGGCCGCACGTCGTCCAGAAAGAGCCGCTCATAATTGAGGGCGTTCGGGGGGATAACGAGGCACTCCGCGCGGGTCCGGCCGCGCCTGGCGGAGCGGAGGATGTCACGCCCCGCGAGAAGCCCCGAAACGCCCACGGAAGGGCCGAAAAGACCGTTCCGTACGACGAGAATGTGAAGAGAAACGAACGGGACCTGTTCCCGGAGGAGTGGCGCGACATAGCGGCGGAAAAACCTGGCTCCGAGCGTTCCGGTCACGACCGTCATGCTCGTCTTTCCGGGCGACCGGCGCTTCAGGCGTCCGATGTCTTCCTCGAGCTGCTCCAGAAAATGGCGGCACATCCCGACGCCGTTCGCGAGCTGCGGATAATCCCCGTACGCCTCGGCGGGCGGCAGCGTCCGGTTCGCCGCGAGGTAGAACTCATCGGCGAGATGGAGAAACGCGTCCCCTCCCGTCTTTCGACAATACCGCTCGCGTTCCCGCGCGGCCCAGTCGATGAGCGCCCGGGACTGCCGAGTCGTCACGCCGCGCAGCCGCGGGAGCCCCTCCCGATGCTTCGTGAGGCCGACCGGCACGATCGCCACCGAGCGGCAGGCCGGGTAAAGCGCGAAGAGCTTCCGCACCGTGTCGCGGAGCACGGCGCCGTCATTGACGCCCGGAACGAGAACGATCTGGGCGTGGATCGTGATACCGCCGCGGGCGAGCCGCGCGAGATCCTTCATGACGTCGCGACGCATCGGTCGAGCGAAGAGTCGCTCGCGAATCCTCCTCGAGGCCGCGTGAACCGAAACGTAGAGAGGCGACAGCGCGAGATCGATGATTCGCCGGATATCCCGGTTGCTCGCGTCATTGAGCGTGACGAAGTTGCCGTAGAGGAAGCTGAGGCGGTAATCGTCGTCCTTCTCGTAGAGCGACCGCCTCAGCCCGCCGGGCATCTGGTCCATGAAGCAGAAAACGCAGCTGCTCCCGCAGGGGATGAAGCGCATCGGATCGAAAACAAGCCGCGCGCGCGCGAACGCGCCGAACGTCACGAATCGCGCATGCGTGCGCGTTCCGCGGCGGACCGTGAAACGGGCGCCTCCTTCCCCCGCCGTGCGGAAGAGAACGTCGAGCTGGTCCTCGACCGGCCGGGAGCCGATCGAGACGATCTCGTCTCCCTCCCTGAAGAAACCCGGGGACCCGTCGATTCGTGCAATGCGGACCGTCATAGCCGTTCGTGAAAAACCCCCCTCGAGCGCCCGGCTCGAAGGGGGTTCCCGTGTATCTGGAGCGGGCAACGGGATTCGAACCCGCGACTCTCAGCTTGGGAAGCTGATACTCTACCAGCTGAGCTATGCCCGCTTTTTCGCCGAGAAATCATCCAGAAGGTATCAGGTGACGCCGGTTCTGTCAACGTATTTATCCGCTCCCCCGCCGCCGGATAATCTCCTCCGCGGACTCGAGAAGGGCCGGGGAATCCGCTTCGAGCCAGTGCACCCCCGGCTCTTTCCTGAACCAGGTCATCTGCCGCTTCGCGTATTGGCGCGTGAGCTCGAGGATCCGCCTCAGCGTCTCCTCGAATCCCGCCTCTCCCCGCACACAGGCGACGACCTCCGGATATCCGAGCGTCTTCATTCCCGGAAGCTCCGGCGTCGCGCCATCCGCGAGAAGTCGCTCCACCTCCGCCGTCCATCCGCGATCGAACATGCCCCGCGTACGCTCTTCGATGCGGTCGTGGAGCCTCGGCCGCGGCAGCCGGAGGCCGATCTTGATGTAACGAATCTCCGTGCGTTCAGGATCCGGGAGCTGCGCCCTCATGTGCGCGCCGAGGGGCCTTCCCGTCAGCGCGAAAACCTCCAGAGCCCGAATCGTCCGGTACCGGTCGTTCGGGTGGATGCGCATGGCGCTCTCGGGATCGTCGCGCTCGAGCCCCGCCCGCAAAGCCTCGTCCGGGACCCCCCGGAGCGATTCCGCGAACGAAACGCGCTCCGATGGATCGAGATCGATATCGAAGAAGCCCTCGGTGATGGCGCGGAAGTAGAGCCCTGAGCCGCCGACGAGGAGCGGGAGCCTCCCCCGGGACGCCACGTCCCGGATCGCCGCGTGGGCGAGCCGCGCGAACGATTCCGCGTTGCTCTTCTCGCCGAGATCGAGAATGTCGATGAGGTGGTGCGGCACGGCGCGGCGGTCATCCGCCGTCGGTTTCGCGGTGCCGATATCGAGGCGCCGGTACGCCTGTCTGGAATCGATCGAGAGTATCTCCGCTCCCGCGCGGGGCGCGAGCCGCAGCGCGAGCCGGCTCTTGCCGGTCGCCGTGGGGCCGAGAATTGCAACCGCGCTGATCATTTCTTCGTGGAGACCGTTCTCGCGAACCGGCGCTCGAGCTCCCCGAGGCTCACGCGGAGCATCGTCGGCCGCCCGTGCGGACACGTGTACGGGAGCTCGGTGGCGAAGAGCTGGTCGGCGAGGCTCTCCATCTCCTCGCTCGCGAGCTTCGTTCCCGCCTTGACTGCCGAGCGGCACGCGTAGGTCTTCAGAAATTCGTCGATCCCGCTTCTTCCCTCCTCGCCGAGGATCTCCGCGAGGAGCCGTCCGTCGCTCCAGTTTCGCACGCCGGCCGGTATGCCGCGCACGATGATGGATCTCGGCCCGAAGGGCTCGGTCTCGAACCCGAGCGAGGCGAGAACGCCCGCGAGCGCCTCGTAGCGATCGTACTCGTCGGGCGAAAGATCGAGGGTCGCCGGGAAGAGAAGAGACTGGACGACGCTCTTTCCCCCGCCGACGTTGGCTCTCGCGCGGTCGAAGAGGATCCGCTCGTGAGCGGCGTGCTGGTCGATGATGACCAGCCCACCCCTGATCTGGATCAGTATGAAGCTCTGGTGGAGCTGCCAGTAGAGGCTTCCCGGGGTGAAGGGGCTCTTCGCCCCTTCCTCGCCGAACAGGGAAAGGGGCGCTTCATGAAACTCGAACGTCCGGTCCCCCTCGCCGATCTCTTGCGCCGCGCCCTCCCATCGGCCGGCCGGGTTCGAAGCATCGCCTTCCGTCCCGGGAAACGCCGATCCCGCGTCCGACCGCGCCCCCGGGAAAATGCTCCGGTACGCAGATTCGACCACCTCGGTGAACGATACGGGCTTCCCGTGAAGCGCCTCGGCGATCGAGGAGAGGAGGAGCCTGTGGATCTCCCCCTCGTTCCGGAAACGCACCTCGGCTTTCGTCGGATGAACGTTGACGTCGACCTCCTCCGGAGGGACGTCGATAAAGAGCACGACTGCGGGGAACCGGTCCCGCGGGATGAGGGATTCGTACGCCTGGTTCACCGCGTGCGAAAGGACGCGGTCCCGGACGTATCGTCTGTTCACGAAGTAGAACTGCATGTATCGATTCGCCCGCGTCTGGTCGCTCTGCGATACGAAGCCATGAACCTTCGTTCGGCCCAACGTGTACGCGACGGGGACGAGGCTCGCGCGGAGCTCCGGACCGAGCACGATCTCGACGCGCTCGGGGAGGCTCGACGACGGATACGAGAGGATGTCCCGCCCGCTTTCCCGGAGAAGGAACGCGCTCCCCGGGAAGGAGAGCGCGTAACCCTGAATCACGCCGATGATCCGCCGCAGCTCGGACTGCGCGCTCCGCAGGAATTTTTTCCGCGCTGGAAGGTTCAAGAAGAGACTCTCGACGATCACCTCTGTCCCAGGATTCTTGACAAAGGGTGTATCCCGCACGGTCCCGTCTTCCCCGTACGCGAGCTCCCGCCCCATCTCCTCCCCCGCCGCGCGCGACCGGATCGTCAGCATGCTCACGGAGCGGATGCTCGCGAGCGCCTCGCCCCTGAAACCGAGGGTGGCGACCCGGGAGATGTCTTCAACCCGCATGATCTTGCTCGTCGAGAAGCTCTCGACCGCGAGCGGGAGCTCCAGCGCCGGAATGCCGGAGCCGTTGTCTTCGACCCTGATGAGCGATTTCCCCCCGTCGCCGAGCTCGATCGTGACGCGGGTCGCTCCCGCATCGAGTGAATTTTCAACAAGTTCCTTGACCGCGCTCGAAGGACGTTCGACGACCTCTCCCGCGGCGATCTGGGCGGCGACTTCGGGGGGCAGCTTTTGAATCGGGGGCACCAGCCCCTCCATGGGTAAAGGTTCGTGCCGGATATCGTGCGGAGACTCTCCCGCAATGATCACCGGGAAAATATCACGGGCGCATCCGTTGCGCAATGCGGAAAAGGACGGAAGTTACAGACGGATCTTGGATTTGGCTTCGTGGATGAGCTCGGCTGCGGTGGAGGAGCTGCCGGGGAACACGGCGTAGCCGTCAGCCGGGAACAGCAGCGCGGGGTCGTACCCCTTCTCGGCGAGCTTCGCCCCTATGAACGTCTTGATTCTGTCTTCGAGGTATCCCATGCGCTGATATCCTTCGATGGAAAGCACGACGAAGAAATCAGGTTCGGTCCACGAGAAGAAATCGGTTTTCCGCACCTGCCGGCGAATTCCCATGCTGAGCTCGTTTATGAGATTCAGCGCCGCCTGAGAGTCTTCGGTAAACATGGCCTTCAACCCGTGGATATTGAAGATCGTAATGATGAATCCGTGATGGTATCGCTCCGCCCGTTCGATCTCCTCGTTTATCCGTTCGAGCATGAGCTTTTGATTGTATCGCAGGAGATCGTCGAAGGTGAACGACTCGCTCTGCTCCTTCTTCAAATCCGGCCGCGCGAAGAGCGGGGCGACAAGATCGTCGACCCTTTGAAGGATCTCGATCTCGTGCTCGCCGAAAATGGAGGAATCGAGCGGGGACGTCGGCACTTTCTCGTACCCGATGTAGACGACGCTCACGTCGCCGGACCTGAACAGAGGGAATCCGATGACCGAACGATGGAGCGGCGGCTTGTCGGAAACGTCGACATCGGCGGACAGGTAGCTCACGCAGACCGGTTCCCATTTCGACTTGACCGTCTCGTACATCTCGGAGTCGTACTCGAGCCTCTTGCGCCGCTCCGTCTCGTCCTCGGGGAACTCGTGGTATGCCGACTCCCGTCGATCGGGTCCCTCGTAGTGGAGGCTTCCGACGGAGGCCTTGATGAGCGAGGAGAGAAGGGCCGGGAGCCTTCGGATCTTCGAAGAGAGATCGTCGAACGTCATGAACGTCGGGGCGAGGGTCGAGAGATCCTCGAGGCTTTGGAGCTTTCTCGCCTGCCGCATCTCCCTGATCTGGGCGTAGGTGTAGAAGCCGATCTGGAAACGGAGCGCGTCCCGGAGCCTGAAGAAGTTCTGGAGCGCGCCGAGGCCGGAGAACTCGATAACGAGAACGCCGAGCGGCTCGTTGTGGATCAGGGGGATATAGATCGACGTGATGGCGCTTTCGCCGAGCTTGAGTCTGAGCGCCGTGTCGTGGCTCGCCTCGGTCATGAGCACTTCCTCGCCCCCCATGTACGCCCGCGCGAGGCTTCCCTTGTGACAATGGATCCGCGGACTCTGGGGACCCACGGGTATCTGCTGATCGCTGCCCCCGAGTATCAGCCAGTCACCCTCGTCGGTCGCCGTGTAAATGGCGACGGTGTCGGCCTTGAGCTTTTCTGCGAGGAATCTGCACAGAAGCGTGAACTTCTCGTGAAATCCGAGCTTGTTGTGGAAGAGCGTCTCGAGGTAGCTCCGCACCTGAAACTCGATCTCGCGAATCTCCCGCGTGTCGATCATGAGGTGCTGGTCAAGGATCGGAGCGATCTTCGACGCGATGAGCGTGATGGTCTCGATGTCCGGATCCGCGAGCTTCTTTTCATGGGCGTTCGTGGAGACGTTGAGGACGCCCAGGAGCTTTGCGTTGTGGACGATTGCCGCGGAGATCGAGCTCTGGATATTCTCCCGCTCGCGTCCCTCGCGGTAGAGGGGCGTGTTGACGATCTCCGTGATGAGAAGCGGCTTCAGCGTGCGCGCGACGGTGCCGGCGATGCCGTCACCGAGCTTCTGTCTCGTTCGTTCCACCACCTCCGTGCTCAATCCGCTCGCGTAGCCGATGTAGAGCTCGCGCGTCTCCGCCGAGTAGAGCATGATCGACCCGCTCGTGGCACCGACGGCGCGAACCGATATCTCGAGGAGCCATTTCAGGAGGCGTTCCCGGTCCGTGATATGATTCATGTACTCGAGCGCTTCATCGAGGTGCGCCGGCCACGCATGCGGCGTCTCTTCATCCGCCTTCGCGCCGCCCGGCGCGAGATGGCTGACCGCCTCCGCGGGGTTGACGAGCCGCTTGCGCTCGCGCCTGAGAAGCTCGATTTCTCTTTCGTAGAGCTTCCGCTTCTCGGTGACGATCACATAGTCGGCCTTGGCGAACGCGGCGAGGAAGGAGTCGTCCGAATAGGTCGGTATGCCGATGATCTCCGCGATCTCGAGCGCGACTGACCGGGCATCGCGGTCGTAGATCGCGACGATCGTCACGCCGGCGGTCCGGTGGAATTCGCTCAGAACGTTGAGCTCATCCTCGCCACCGCCCAGAATGGCAATCTTGATTGTTGTGTCAATCACGGCCTGCTCCGGAAACGCTTCCCCTTTTCTTACGGTAACCCACCGTGATTTCAGCAATATTCGGGCCAGAGGAGGGGTTGAGGCTATTCCCGGGCCATTTTTTTGAGGTCTGCGAGGATCTTGATCGCCTCGATTGGTGTAAGCATGTCTATATCAATATGTTGCAGAGCGTCCCGGAGGGGGTCCGGCTCCTCGAAAAGGGACGTCTGCGCGCCGCCCGCGCGCTCGGGAAGGGCGAAATCGGCCTTTTCTTCCTCGAGCGAGCTCAGAATCTCCCCCGCGCGGCGGACGACCGCTTCGGGCAAACCGGCCAGCCGCGCGACGTGGATCCCGTAGCTCTTGTCGCTTGCCCCCTCGCGGATCTTGTAGAGAAAGATGATGTGGTCCCCCCATTCCCTCACGTCGACCCGGAGGTTGCGCGCGTTCGGATAGCGCTCCGTGAGGCGGGTGAGCTCGTGATAGTGCGTCGCGAAGAGGGTCTTGGGCCTCCGGCTCTCGTTCTCGAGGAGGAATTCCGAGACGGCCCAGGCGAGGCTCAAACCGTCGAGGGTGCTCGTTCCCCGTCCGATCTCGTCGAGAATGACGAGACTTCGCGACGTGCAATTATGAAGTATCTTGGCCGTCTCCCCCATCTCGACGAGGAACGTGCTCTGGCCGCGGGCGAGATTGTCGCTCGATCCGATCCTCGTGAATATCCGGTCGAGAAGGCATATGGAGGCGCGCGAGGCGGGCACGAAGCTCCCCGCGTGCGCAAGAAGCGCAATGAGCGCCGCCTGGCGGATGTACGTCGATTTGCCCCCCATGTTCGGCCCGGTGATGATCATGAAGCCTTTCCCCGTCGACCGGAGCTCGAGATCGTTCGGGATGAAGTTCTTGCCCGATATGACCTCGACGACAGGGTGACGCCCCTCCGTGATCACGAGGTCGCCGTCATCGTTGATCTCGGGCCGGCAGTAACTCCGTTCGATCGCGATATCGGCGAGCGCGGAGAGAACGTCGATCGTCGCGATTGCGGACGCCATCTGCTGAATCGTCTCGCTCTCGCGGGAGACCGCGTCGCAGATCGCCTCGAAGATCTCCCGCTCGACCTCGATGCGCCTCGCGTCGGCGTGGAGAATCGCCTGCTCCCGCTCTTTGAGCTCCCGCGTCACGTACCGTTGCGAGGATACGAGGGTTTGTTTCGTGATGTAGTCGGAGGGCACCTTCGCGTCGTGGATCCGTGAAATTTCGATATAGTAGCCGAAGACCCTGTTGTAGCCGACCTTGAGCGAAGGAATTCCGGTGCGCTCGCGTTCAGATGCCTGGAGCCGGGCGATCCACGACTTGCCGTCCTCGGATTCGGCCAGGAGAAGATCGAGGTCCTCGCGGAAGCCCCGGAGGATGACGCCGCCGTCGCGGAGGTGCGGAGGGCACCCGGGATCGATTCCCCGGGCTATGATGTCGACAGCCGCGATGGGAGCCACGAGCCCCCGGGCGGCATCCTGGAGCTTCTCGTTGTCGAAGCGCCTGGCGGCTTCCGCGACCGCCGGCGCTCGCTCGAGGGCTTCGCCGAGCGAGAGGAGCTCTCGCGGGCCCGCCTTCCGGGTCGTGATCCGGGAAAGGAGGCGTTCGATGTCGGGAAAACGCTTGAGCGCCGCGCGAAGCGACCTGAGCCCTGTTTGATCGGACGAAAGCGAGGTAATCGCGTCGAGGCGCCATCGAATGACGTCCCCGCGCCTCGACGGGTGCATGAGCCATTTTCTCAGCTCGCGCGCCCCCGCGGCGGTTTCCGTCCTGTCCATATGATGGATCAGGGTCGTGTCCGGAGTATTGCCGCGGAGAGGTTCGAAGAGCTCCAGATTTCTGATCGTCTCGGTGTCGAGAAAGAGGTTCTCCTCGGATACGATGAGCCTGAGCCCCGTGATGTGGAGAAGATCGCTGTGCCTGAGGTCCTTGACGAACCCGAGGAGCACCCCGGCGGCCGCCGCCGCGAGCGGTCTCTCCTCGAGCCCGAAGCAATCGAGATTCGCGACCCCGAAATGCGCGAGCAGCGTCGCGCGGGCGGCGTGCTCTTCGAACTGGAACGGCGGCCGCGCGTCGATCGCCGTGCGGGAATCGAGGCCTTCGATCAACCGGCGAAGCGAGTCGGATCCGTCCGGAATGATCGCCTCCCTGATGCGCATGCCGGCGAGCACCTGTTCGATCGCATCCCCTTCCTCCTCCCCCGCGCTGAACTCCCCCGTCGAAACGTCGAGAATCGCGAAACCCACGGTCCCGCCGCGTTCGAGGAGAGACACGATGTAGTTGTTCTCCCGCTCGACGAGCGTGGCCGGCGAAAGGCTGGTTCCCGGCGTGACGACGTCGGTGACGACGCGCCTCACGACGCCCGACGAGCCGGGAGCGTCCTCCGCCTGATCGCAAATGACGACCGTGCGGCCGAGCTGCAGGAGCCGTGCGACGTAGCTCTCGGCCGCGTGAACCGGCACACCGGCCAGGGGAACCGGATCCTTCCTGTCCTTGTCCCGAGTCGTCAGGGTGATGTTGAGGAGTCGCGAAACCTCCTTCGCGTCGTCGTAGAAGGTCTCGTAGAAATCTCCGACCTGGAAAAAGAGAATGCCGTCCGCGTAACGGTTCTTGATCTCACGGTACTGGTTCATGAGCGGCGTCAGACGGAAGCTCATCTATTTGAGGGGAACGACCGTGCCGTCGAGTCCCGATTGCTTTCGTGCCCGCGCCAGATCCTTCTCGGCCGCCTCCCTCGTTTCGTAAAAACCGGCGCGAACGCGGTGCCAGACGCGCCCGTCCATCTCGACGCTTTCGACGCGGACGCCGCGCAGGATCTTCTCGACGCTGCCGGAGACGGCAAGGGCGTTGGCTCTCGTGCTGAACGACCCGAACTGGATCGTGAATCCGCGTGCCGCCCTGGTCGTCGCAGCCTCCCCGGCCCGTGGTTCCCCCGATTCACCCCCTCCCGCCGGTTTGGGACCTTTCGGCTTTGCCTGCTCGTGCGTCAGAAGCTGGATCTTCTCGTTTCCTCTCGCCGCCTCGAGCGACCGGGGGAATCTCTCGACGAGCGAGCGGTAGCGATCGAGCGCCTTGTCCCGGTCGCCGAGCGCTTCGTAGCACTCCCCGAGCTTGAAGAGCGCCACCGGATTCGGCCCCGATTTCTGGAGCGCCTCATATCCGGTGATTGCATCGGGGAGGCGCCCCCCCTGCGCCTCGATACCGGCCCGCTCGAGCGCGCTCCAGCTCGCATAAGGTCCCCGGGTGACGAGGGCGAATTCGGCCTCCGCACGGGCGTTGTCCCCGAGCTGGCGGTGACAGAGCGCCGCGAAGAAAAGCTCTTCGGCTCCTTCCTGACCGGAGCCGGGCGCCCCTTTCCCGGTAAGAAGATCGAGAGCCCCCCGGTAGTCGCCCGAGGCGTACCGCATCGAGACGAGGTCGAGCCGGCTTCGCTCGGCGATTCCTTCGTTCCTCGATTGCATGCCGCGCGCGTAGAGCGCCTCGGCGGAGGCGAAATCCGTTTCCAGCCGCGCCCGCATCAGCACGGCCTCGTCGAGCGATCTCGCATCCATCGCCGCCGTGTCGGCGGCGAGCTCATGTCGTGCGCGATCGTAGTCCACGCGCCTGAAGAGCTCTTCCGCCCGCTTGAGCTCTCCCGATGCGGCCGCGACATGCGCGATCGCGGCGAGCACCGCCAGAGCGGTCGTTATCGCGGCGAAATACCTGTTCATACCTTTCGGCGTGGGAATTGCGCGTGAGTCCCGAGTCCTCCGACTCGCGTCTATCGCTCCGCCGCCACTTCCCCTTCAAAGGTAAAGTTGACGAGACGTTTCAAAACGACGTGAACGATGTCCCCCTCCTGCAGCTGGCCGCGTGGGACGAGGACGTTTCTGAACTGGGGAGTTCTCCCTTTCAGGAAGCCATGTTCCCCCTTTTGCACGGCACCGTCAAGGAGGATTTCGGCGCCGGCGCCGACCTGCGCGCGGAGGATCGCGCCGCGCACCTCCTGAACGGCCGCGTTCAGCAGCCTCAGACGGTCCCGCTTCACTTCGGCGGGGACGTCGTCGCGCAGGAGACTCGCCGCCGTTCCGCTTCGAGGAGAGTACTGGAACGTAAAGGCGGCATCGAAACGGGCTTCCCCGACGATATCGAGGCTTTCCCGGAAATCCGCGTCCGTTTCCGACGGGAAACCGACGATGATGTCCGTCGTGATCGCAATCTCGGGAACGATCGACCGGGCCTCGCGGACCTTTTCGAGGTAGCGCTCCCGAGTGTAGCCGCGATTCATCGCGGCGAGGATGCGGTTGCTTCCCGCCTGGACCGGCAGGTGGATGTGGCCGCAAAAACGGCTGTTTGACGCCATGAGCTCGAAGACGTCCGCGCCGACATCGCGGGGGTGACTCGTGAGAAACCGGAGGCGCGGAACGCCGGTCTCTTCCAGAACCCTGCCGGCGAGCCCGGTGAATCCGGTCGAACCGTGCCGGTAGGCCATCACGTTCTGACCGAGGAGCGTCACCTCGCGGGCGCCCCGTTCGACGAGAAGGGCTACCTCCTCGACGATCGAGTCGGCGTCCCTGCTCCGCACGTTCCCGCGGAGATAGGGAACGATGCAGTACGAGCAGTAGTTCTCGCAGCCCTTGACGATCGCGACGTAACGCGATACCCGCCCCTCGTGCCCCGACGCCCCGGGCCCGGGAGAGGCGTCGTCGCCGGCCGCCAGAAGCGCGGCGCGGCCGCCTGATTCAACGACCTCCATGATCGCATCGGGGAGAAGCGCGTACGCGCCCGTTCCCGCCACGATTCTCACGGCCGGAACGAGATCGAAGAGCGTCGTGCCGAGACGCTGGGCCATGCATCCGCAGACGACGATCGCGGCGCCGTGATGCCGCGACAGGTCGCGGAGGCGCCCGAGCGCCCGCCGCTCGGCGTGGTCCCGCACGCTGCATGTGTTGACCACGATGCAGTCCGCCGCATCCGGGGACCCGACGAGCGAGTGCCCCCGTTTCCGGAGCAGAGAGATGATTCCCTCGGTGTCGTAGACGTTCATCTGGCAGCCGAAGCTCTCGCAGTAAACGTTCAGTGTTCTCATCGCACGCCCGTCTCGCTCTCGCGCTCTCGCGCCTCCGGCAAGCCGACCGGGGCTCCGTAGAGGTCCCCCCGCATCATACGCTCGATCCGGACCGGCACGAGCGCTCCCGGGCGCAGGCCGGCGCGCGGAACAAAAACTTCGCAGTAGTTGCCGGTGAGGGTTCGGACGAAAGAGGACGCGTTCCGCGCGGCGCCTTCGACGACGGACTCATGGCGCGTGCCTATCTGCGATGCGAGAAAGGCGCCTCGCTTGGCCGCGCCGAGCCCGATGAGGCGGCTGCTGCGCGCCTTTTTCACCACGGCGCTCACGGCACCCCCCATCGCCGCCGCCGGAGTCAGCGGACGCGGCGAAAAGCCGAACACATGAAGGTAGCAGAGGGGGAGCTCTCCCACGAGCGAGAATGTCCGTTCGAAGCGCTCGTCGGTCTCGCCGGGGAACCCCACGATGATGTCGGTGCCGATCGCGACGCCATCCCTCGTCCGCGCGATCTCCGCGATCAGGTCCCTGAAATCCGCGGCGCGGTAAGGCCTGTTCATCGCCGCGAGAATGCGGTCGTCGCCGCTCTGCAGGGGAACGTGGAAATGAGGGGCAACGCGCTCCGTTCGACGCACGAGCGCGAGGAGCTTCGGCGTCACCTCGGTCGGTTCGATGCTGCTCAGGCGGATCCTCAGCGATTCGGTGCGCTCGAGAATTTCCTCGACGAGAGAGGCGAGGGTCGACGCCGGACGGAGGTCCGCGCCGTACCGGCCGATATGCACTCCGGTGAGAACGATCTCCCCGTACCCGTTATCGCGGAGGAGGCGCACCTGGGAGAGCACCTTGTCCGCCGGAACGCTCCGGCCGGCCCCCCTCGCGCGTGGAACGATACAGTAGCTGCACGCGGCGTCGCACCCGTCCTGAACCTTGACGAAGGCCCGCGAATGATCGAGGAAGCGTTCGATGCGACCGTCCTCGAGGGGTCCCGCGCCGGAGACTGCGCCCGGCGCTCCCCGAACGGGGGACTCCCCCCGCGCCGCGATCTCGTCGAGGATCGCGGGTATCCGGCTCTTCGCGCCGTTCCCGACAACGAGGTCGATCTCGTGGTTCGCCTCGAGCCGCTCACGCTGCGTCTCCGCGTAGCAGCCGGTCACCACGATGAAGGATCCGGGCGCCGTCTTCCGGGTCCGCCGGACGGCATTGCGGCAGCGCCCGTCGCTTCGCCTCGTCACGGTGCAGGAATTGATGATGTAGAACGAGGCCCCGTCTTCGAAACGCCGGTACACCCAGTGTCTGCGCTGGAGCGCCTCACGGATGCACTGCGATTCGAACTGGTTGAGCTTGCACCCAAGCGT
>JBEKAW010000008.1:0-20613 GCA_050015715.1 Candidatus Krumholzibacteriaceae bacterium | reverse complement strand
GATAAAACCCTTTGTCCGCTCCTGCCACCACGCGCGGGACTGTTTCACCGTGAACTCTATACCCGCCTGTAAATGAACTCGGGGATGACGTACCGTTTCCGGTTGAGAACGGTGCCGATGAACTTGCCGTCGAGCTTCTGGACCATCACCATGGACCGTTTGATGACCTCGCGTTTCGTTTTCCCCGCAAAGATGACCAGCACGACGCCGTTGGCGCGCGAGCCGATGATGGCGGTCTCGGGGGCCTCGAGAATCGCGGAAGAGTCGATGAGCACGTAGTCGTACGCCGCGGAGACTTCCTTGACGAAGATCTCGAACCGCTCCGAATCGAAGAGCGGCTGCGTGATGTCGAACCTGTCGCTTTGACCCGCCGCCACGAGATCGAGCACTCCCTGGTCGATGCTCTGCACGACATCCTTGAGCTTCGCGCGCCCGGTGAGGTAGTCGATGATGCCTTTCTCGTTGTTGACTCCGAAGAGCCGATGGAGCTCGGGGTTGCGCACCGAGCAGTCGACGAGGAGGATCCTCTGCGATTCTCCGGCGGCGAGCACCCGGGCGAGGGACGCGACGACAGTCGTCTTCCCCTCCCCCGCGATCGCGCTCGTGAACAGGATCACGCGCGAATCCTTCTCCTTCATCTCGGAATCAATCGAGTTCTTGAGATTGAGAAGCGAACGGCGAAAACGCTCGTCCATGCCGGCGAGAATGAGCGAATCGTCCTTGAAGTGCGGCGCCGGCATCTTGGGCGCGCGCGGAGAAGCCGCACGGGGCTGTCCGCGGTCCCGTTCCGCCTTGCGCAGGGCGTCGAATATCTTGCTCACGGTCACCTCCCGCACGCTGCACGCGTGCGACGCGATCAGGGACGAATGCGCCGTTCGCCGGATCGCGGAACCGGCGACTCGAGATCCCGTATCCCCTCCCGTACGATTTTCCCGTCGATGACACGGGTGTTCGCCACGTACCCGATGAGAAGGGTCCGGTCACAGATAACGTTGATGAGCCTCGGTATCCCCCCCGAATAGTGGAAGATTTCGTCGAACGAATCGGCGGTGAAATGCGCGCCATCGTTCCGGCCGCGCGCTACGTCCAGACGGTACTTGATGTAATTCTCGATGTCCTCGCGGTTGAGCATCGATATCCTGCATATCCCCGGTATCCGCTGCCTGAGCTGGCGCATTTCGTTCATGTTGAGAATGACCTCGAGCTCGGGCTGCCCGACGAGCATGATCTGCAGGAGCTTCCGGTCCCGCGTCTCGAGATTCGAGAGCATCCGCAGCTCCTCGAGCACGTCAGGCGACAGGTTCTGGGCCTCGTCGATGATGAGCAGCGAATTCCGGTTGCTCTCGTTCTGCTTGATGAGAAAATCGTTGAGCGCGAGCATCATCTGCGCCTTGTTCTTTCCCTCGACTTCGAGACCGAAATCCTTGCAGATGAGATAGAGGAACTGGTCAAACGGGAACTTCGTCGAGAAGACGAAGGCGACCTCGAGGGACGGCTGGAAAAGGTCGACGAAAGCGCCGACGACCGTCGTCTTTCCGACGCCCACCTCCCCGGTCACCGCGATGAACCCCTTCCGCTGAAAAACGCCGTACGTTATGTATGCGAGCGCGTCACGATGGCTCGCGCTCCGATAGAGGAAGCGCGGGTCGGGCGTTACGTTGAACGGGAGCTCCTTGAAGCCGTAAAAATCCTCGTACATACGGCATCATTTCCTGTTCGTCTCGGGGAAGCTGGCGAGAACCGAGAGCCCGAGGCTTTCCTCGGCCTCGCTGATGTTCTTGATCGAATGATCGAGGTTGTCGACGAAGAACGCGAGCCCGAGCGCGATGATGAGGCTGAAGGCGGGACCGAGGGCTATCCGCACGTAATCTCGAGTTTTCTTCCGGACCGCTGGGCTCGCCGGATTGAGAATGGTCACCGACCATTCGGGATTGCTCGCGCGCGAAATCTTCGCGCTCTCGTACTGCTCCGTGAGATCGGAATACGTTTTCTGCAGCTTATCCAGGGCCAGATCGATCCGCTCGAGCTCGACCTCTTTCGCAGGATACGAACCTTTCTCCCGGTCGAGCCGTGCGATGATCTCACGAAGGGTGGTCTCACGCTGAATGACAATGTCCAGTTTGCTCTTGTTGACGAGAAGCTGCGTTTGCGCCTCACTCATGATCATCCGTTCGAGATCGGCGATCTGCTTCCGCACTCGCACGAGCTCCTCATTCCTATCCGTATAGCGGCTCGCCATCTCGGACTCTTGCATCTTGAGCGCCTGATATCTCGTGCGGAGATCACGCGTCATATCCACTTCAAGCTGCGAACCCGTGAGATCGCTCGATACCGCAGAGGCTCCGATGGGGCCCCCCGCAAGAAGCCCCTCGAGACGATTGACGATCGCCTCTCTCTCCCTGCGTTCGCGAACGATGCCGTCGAGTTCCGACTCATAGGTCGTAATGCGGCTGAGAAGATTATGCCCCTGCTCCTTGAGATCGACGACATTCCCGTCCCTGATGACCGTCTCCTTATGCTGGCGCCAATACTCCATTTCATCTTTGACGCGCTGCAGCTCCTCGGAGAAGAAATCATCCATTTCGGGCGGCGTCTTCGTATTGCTGTAATACTCCTTGTAGGCAGTTACGATCGCATTGACGGCGGCTTTACAGAAGACGGGATCATCCGACGCATAGGTCACCCAGATAACGTTCGACGTCGTCACAACGCCGGAATTGGCCCGGACCGTCTGTATCTTCTGCTTGGTTGTATATCCGGCAGGGAAGAACCTCTGCACAATCTGCTCCGCGCGATCCGTCACCGTCTGCGATTTCGCCATCTCGATCTGGGAAGCGATCTCCTCCTCCCAGTTCAGCGTCCGCACGTTCCGGTCGTAGACGCCCGGAGTCTCGCCGCGCTTGATGAGAACCTTCGCGGTCGATTCGTATATCGCCGGCTGCCTGAGCACGAGAACGATAACGATGAGCATCGCAGTGAGGACGATGCCCACGATGATCCATTTCCTCCTGAAAACGACTTCGAGGAAGTCCTTTACCGTCGATTCCCTTTTTATTTCGAGCTGTTCCACCATGGTTTTCTCAATACGGGTTGCCTGAGTGGCGATAAAAGTCGTAGAGAACCTTGACGTTCGCAACCTCCCAACCCCTGAGATAGACATCGGACGGTTTGATAAGCAGATCGCTCACGACGGAGACGAAATCCTCGGCACTCGAGAGCTTCGATTTGGGCACGAAGACGATATCGAGCGGCTCGATTGGAATATCGAGATCGAACCGTTTTTTATCGAGGATCTCTCGCAGGTCGATCTGGATTCCGACAATATGATCCGGGCCGATCCGCCGTATCACAAGAACCCCGCTCTTTCTCGCCGTTTTGAGCGGCCCTCCGCTGAGCGTCAGCGCGTTCAGGAGCGTCATCCCGCTCCTGAAGGGGTAACCGCCCGGCACGTTGACGTCCCCCATGATGTATACGACGGGAGCCTGGAAATCGTGCAGAATAGCGGTTACGGAAGGATCGACGAGAATCTCGGAATACCGGGCCGCCAGCAAGCTGTCGAGCGCGGAGATCGGCATGCCCGCAACGGCGATTTCACCAACGTGCGGCAGAGATATCTTGCCGTCGGGTCTCACTTTGAGCGCGGACTGGTTGAGCGGTGTATCGTAAAGGAAAACAACGTCGAGAACATCTCCGTAGCTGATGATGTAATCCTTCTGCGCAGGGCGCCGAGGGATATCTTTCAGCACGAGCTCGCCGCTCTCGACCTGTCCCCCCCGGTTCGAGATGAAACGGTTGCCTCCGCCGCATCCGCCGAGGGTGACCGCCAGAAAGGCAACGGCAATAAGTTTCACGACATGATTATTCACAAGCCGCCTTCTGCAGACAGAGAACCCGCCAGAACCCCTTCAATCGCACGCAATTGAACTAATGTTGATACACGTCGAGGCACTCTGTCAATGAGTTTAAATGCAAGATACATGCCTGGAAGATCAGTAGGCTCCCTTCCTGGCGATCACGGCAGGAACCGTTTTGAACATGATCTTGAGGTCCGTAACAATGCTGCGCTTACGGACATACTCGAGATCGAGGCGCATCCATTCCTGGAAGCCGATGTGGCTGCGCCCGGCGATCTGCCAGAAGCAGGTGATTCCCGGCGTAACTTCGAGACGCCTCTTCTGCCAGGTAAGGTACTGGGACACTTCGGAGGGGAGGTTGGGGCGAGGACCGACGATGCTCATATCCCCCCTGAGCACGTTGATGAGCTGCGGCAGTTCGTCGAGGCTCGACCGGCGCAGGAACCGGCCGACGTGGGTGATTCGCGGATCGTCCTTGATCTTGAACACGGGCCCATCGACGCCGCTCAAGGGCCGGAGCGCGCCGATCACGTTTTCGGCGCCGGTGACCATCGAACGGAATTTATAAAAATTGAAGAACTTGCCGTCCTTGCCGACCCGTTTCTGCTTGAAGAAAATCGGACCGGGGGAGTCAAGCCTGATGAGTATCGCCACGATCGGGATTATCGGGAGAAAGAGCACGAGCAGGAAAAGGGCCACGACTATGTCCGAGAGGCGCTTCAGAAGAAAATAGGTCCTGCTCCCGCGGGTTGCCTGGAGCTCGATGATGCTCGCAGCCGGTTCCTTGCCGTAGAAAGCTTCTTGCAGTTCCGGGGATCCAGCCATTGCCGCCTCCATAGACCAAAAAGCCCGGGCCGCTGCCTGCCCGGGCAAAACAAAACGCTTGCCACAGAAACGTTACTTTAAAGCGGGCAGGCTTCAGCCTCTGTTGTGCTCCAAAGTAAGATTCCGTTAGCAAACGTCCAGTAGGATCCTCCTCTTGTGGACTAATACTAGCACATTCGGGTCCGTTTTGTCAATCGGCAAAATGGGCCTGGATGGGAATGGGAAGGGACATCATGCCCCTCTTGATCTGAGGAGGCTTCTTTGTATTGGAGAGGGTAAAACTCCACTGGATTAGTCATCAATTGACAAGAACGCGTCTTGATGCGATAATTGTTCGATGGCGGCGGCCGCAAGGGAATCCGTATCCAACCGATGCATGCCGGAGAGGTCGACTACGCTGTCCGATAGCGGACATTCCATCAGAGAACTTTATCTTTGCGGTGTCATCGCTCTGTACCTTCTAGTGGGCATATTCCTCCTGAGATTTTTTCGCTATTGGATAAATCCGGACGCAACCTCGTACATATCGATCGCCATGAAGTATCTTCGCGGCGACGTTTGGCAGGCCGTCAACGGGTTATGGGGGCCACTCCTATCATGGCTGTTGATGCCGTTCATGGCGCTTGGCGCGTCCCCGGCTCTGGGTGCGAAGGCGCTCTCGCTGTGCATAGGGGTGTTCGCGATAACAAGCATCTACTGTCTATCCCGGCGCTTCGAGATATCGGATTCGCAGCGGCTGCTGTTGCTGCTCTTTCTGCTGCCCATGTTCCTCTTTTTTACGCTCTTCGATTTCACGCCGGATCTTCTGCTGGCGAGCTTTCTCGCCTTCTACCTCTATGCATTGCTCGACCGTGATTACCCCCGAAGCGAACGGCAGGGCGTCACATGTGGAATATTTGCCACCCTTGCGTATCTGTCGAAGGCTTATGCAATGCCGTTTTTCATTGTGCATTTCGCTCTCTGCAACGCTCTCGTCTACATCAAGGGCGGCCACCAAACACGACGTCTCGTTCTGCGGAGCTGCTTGCTGGGATACGCCGTTTTCCTCGCCATAAGCGGCATTTGGGTAGGATGCATGAGTGCGAAATACGGACGACTTACATTCGGCAGCGCCGGGAAATATAACTACGAGCGCATGGGCTTCGCAGAGAAAGGGCTTCCGGAGATTTCCAAGCGGTTCCTGGTGCCGCCCAACGAGACCGCCACCCATGCGTGGGAGGATCCGGTTTACATCCATCTGAGGTCCTGGAGCCCGCTCCAATCAATGCAGGCCTTCAAGTATCAGATCGACATGGTGCGTAAAACGGCTGTCCTGTCCATAGCGGCGTACAACTGGTTCTCGATATTCTCAATTGCCATCCTGGCGCTCGTGCTCGTCAACCTGTGCACGAAGGCGGGAGAAAGTATCGTCGCGCAGCGGACAGACCTGTTTTCGATGCTGACCATCGGCATATACAATTGCGGGTTCCTGCCGCTGGGGATATTGCAGGAGAGATACATGCTGATCAGCGCCTTTCTTCTGGTTCTCTTAGGAACTCAGCTCATCGCAGTGGGGCAGCGGGGCAAGCATCTAAGTGAGAAGAGAAAGATCTCAATCCTAATGCTCTTTCTGGTTTCTTTCTCCGTCATGCCGGCTCAGGCTCTGAAGAGACACGCGAATGACGGCAAGTCGGCCTACCTTATGAGCGTCCGATTAACCGGTGAATACCATATCAAGGGAAACATAGCTTCGAACGCGAATTACTCGGATATGCTGCAAGTCGCGTTCTGGACGGGGAACAGATACTTCGGCGTCCTGGACGATACTATTCCCGGGCCGCAACTCCTGGACACGCTGCGGACGCACAATATCGCCTATTACTTTGTATGGAGCGCGTCCAACACGAGGCTGAACCTTCCCCGCTACGTGGAATCGACATTGAGCGGAGTGCCGGATTTGAGAATCTACGCCCTGCAGGCGCCGGATCCTCGAGCCAGGACTATCCCCGACAGTCAGTGATCTTGTGAGATGAACGGCGGCAGAAGCCGGGACGGTTCACCTGGCAAGATGTGCGCGGATCGCGCCGAAAATGCGCAGAGCGGCGAAGCCGGCAAGAATCGCAATCACCGGCTCAACCGGTATGCGCGATCGCAGGGAACCGAAGAAAACGAGAGCGGTCACCGTATGCACGAGAACGATCCCATAGAGCAGTACGAATGAGCGGGCCCGCCGCAGCGTGAGGATCAGACCGATGACGGAAAGCGGAATGGCGACGATCGAGTATGCGAAGACAAAGTCAAATGAGCTCGCGAGACTTCCGAGCGACTTCCCGCGGTCCCACCACCAGCCGCTCTTGACACCGCTGAAACCGGCGTCTCCCGTGAGCCGCCAGAACCGCGCGAGCCTCCACCCCGCCATCTTCAGGGCGAGCCGCGGATGCTCTCTCACGAACTCCTTGCCGAGCCGCCACGCCTCGGCATCTCCCGCGACCTCTCCCTTTACCTTGATATCGTCCCAGCCCGGCAGGGCCTCCAGCGGCGCCACCGTCCCGCGGTAGGTAGGCTCCTCGCTCACGATACGGTTGTTTCCCTGATAGAAGGTGATCCCGCCGTGCGTCGTGAACAGCACGGGCTTCCCGAGCCGCGCCTCGTTCCGGATCGCCCATGGCGCGAGCACGGCGAGGAGGACGGCGAGGAGAAGCGCGACTCTCGGGAGGCGCGCCCGCAGCGCGCCGACGCCCCACGCAACGTAGGCGGCCGCCGCGAAGAGCGCGAAGGGAAACGCATTCGGCCGCTCGAGGCTCGCGAGCCCGAGAAGGATTCCCCCGGCGACGCTCGAGCCGTACCCGATCTCCGTTTCAAACGACTTCGAGAACACGATGAGGAACGAAAGAAGAAGCACGACATACAGGTTTTCCGACAGAAGGTATGCGCTGATGAAGACGAGAGGCGGCGCACACGCCGCGAGGGCCGCGGCGGCCAGCGCGGCACGTTCAGGAACGAGCCTGCGGGCCAGCAGGTATGTGAGGCCGACAATCGCGCCACCGAGAAGAATCTGGAGAATTCGCCCCGCCGCCTCGTGTGGGCCGAAGATCCGGTATATGCCGGCGAGCACCACGGGATAGAGCGGCGGACGCGACGCGGTAGGCTCGCCCCCCACTCCCACGAAGCCGCAGCCCGACGCGAGCGATCGGGCGATACGGTCGTAGTCGATCTCGTCGCCTCGGAGCGGCGCATGGAGCCCCACGATCTCGAGCCAGAACAGCACGCGGAGCGCGAGGGCGAGCACGATGAGAATGGCGAGGAGTCTGGGTTTCATCACAGTTATGACAGCAGGAACGAGTACAAAAGCGGAATCATGATCTCGTGGTGTCCCGTGATCGCGATCGCGGCGCCGCCGAAACCGGCCGGCCGGGAGAGCACGTTTTCCCGCGGCCGGTAGTGCTGCGTCATGTCCATGTTGCAGGCGGTCAGACGATCGAACGGCGCGCCGAGATTCCGCGCGACGCTGAAGGCCTTGAGAAACACCTCCGGGAGAATCACCGCGGAGCCGACGTTGAGCGCCACGCCCCCCGCGCGTCCGAGACGCTCGACGCGCGCGGCAAATATGCGGAAGTCCCGGGCCGAAAGCTCCCCCCACGCGGCGCCGTCGAAGCCGGGATGCTGATGGATGATATCGGTGCCGATAGCCACGTGCACGGTCGCCGGAACGCCGAAACGGTTCGCGGAGGCGAGCACGCTGTAGTCGCGGTGGGGCGCCTTGCCGTCGTCGAGGAAACGCCCGATCGACTCGCCGAGCCCCAGCGCCTCCCCGCGGCCCCGCGAAACGGCCTCGAAGCACGCATCGGCCGTTTCGCTCGCGAACCCGAAGATCCCTCGCTCGAGGTTCTCCCGCACGTCCTCCGAGGTCTCGCCGAAGGATGCAATCTCCAAATCGTGGATCGCCGCGGCGCCGTTCATCGCGATCGCCGTGACGTACCCCTTTCGCATGAGCTCGATGATGTACCGCGACAGCCCGCACTTGATGACGTGGGCGCCGATCATCCAGACGATCTCGCCCTCCCGGCCCGCCGCCGCGCGCTTGATCGCGCGTGAGAGGTCCGCGAGGCCCTTCACCCCGAGCTGATCAGGCAGCGACGCGCGCCAGCGATCGAACGCGTGCCCCCCCTTCACGGGATCCCCGAAGTCCCGCAGCGCGACCTTGCTTCCCCGCTCGCGGATCGACACGGTCTTGACACGTGAGAGATCTATCTCTTCGAAATCACTCGCCACGTCCGGGAACGTCCTTTCGCTCGATGGTTCGATACGGGGCGCGGCTCAGGGTGTAGCTCTTGAGTACCGCCTCGAAGGCGCCGACGGCGACCTTCGACCGCAGCAGCACGGGCATTTTGACCGTATCATCCGTGACCCATATTGTCAACTTCCCCTTGTGCTCGAAGATGCTCGTCGTCTGAAGCACGGGCTCGATGACGAGGCAGTCGAACTCTCCGGCGGGCACCTTGACGCGCTCGCGGCGGAGCACCTTCACGTAGATCGGATAGTTCTTGCCGCCCGTGTGATTCGCGAGCGCCACCGCCTGGCCCACCTCGAGCGGAAGGGTCCTCGCGTAGTAGAGCGCGCTCAGAAAATCCTGGGTGCTCGGCGGTATCTGCATCTTCTTCGCGCCGTAGATCGCGAAATGATTTCTCTGGTCGAAAACGACCTTCTCATCGCGCTTGAACTTCCCCTCGCGGAGATGCGTCTCGAAGCTGAGAGAGTAGAGATTGTTGAAGTCCATCATCGATTCGTGCTGGTCCCGCACCTTGAACACGTGATCGAAGGCGCTGCTCGTACGCGCGGTGGATGTGATGCGGTAGGCGCGCACGCTGTCGAGCACCGCGACGTTGCGGATCTCGAGAGTCGCGTCTCCCGCGTAGATGAGGCCGTACTGGATCGCGAAGGTGAGAAGCTCGCCCTCTCCGAAGGGCACGATCCGCGGAAACAGACGAACGATCTGGAATCCGGCGAGCTCGGAATCCTGGTCGTCTCTCGCGTCTGCCTCTTCCTGACCGCGCTCGAGCGGCGCGACGGCGGGGAAATCGACCCTCGATGCCAGAGGCTGTCCTGAAAACAGGCCAGAAAGGATCGTGAAGCCGAAGAAGATCAAGGCGCCCACGTTGAATAATTTGCTTTCATACTTCACCATAATACCTTCTTGTCATTACTGTTACACATCGATTGACCTCACGTTGCCGTCTGACGGACCCTTCCCTGGTTCATCCTCCTGCAATTGTCGTGCACTATGAAGAAGATTCATATCGCGACGGCGTCCCGTCTCTTCCGAGAATGCGCCTGTAAACCTCAATGGTCCTCTCGACCGTCCTCGTCATATCGAAATCCGCTCCCCGTATTCTCGCCGCCTCCCCCATGCTCCCGCGGAGTCTCTCATCGGCGATGAGCCCCTGCATCGCCCCGGCGAGCGCCGCGTCGTCCCCGGGCGGAACGAGCAGCCCGCTCCCCGGCACGATGACCTCCGGAATACCCCCCGTATCGCTCGCGATGACGGGGAGCCCCGCCGCCATCGCCGCGATGAGCGCCGTCGAGAGCCCCTCCTGGAGGGACGGAAGAACGAAAATGTCGAAGAGGGGCAGCATCTCCTCGAGCGGCGCGTCGGGCGGGACGCACTCCACCGCCCTTTCGATGCCGAGAGCGGCGATCTCGTCGCGCAGCGCCCGCTCGAGGCTCCCTTCTCCGACGAGAATGAACCGCACGTTGGGGCTTTCGCGCACGACACGCTCGGCCGCCCTGAGAAGAATCCGGTGTCCCTTCTCCGCCTCGAACGCGGCGACCACGCCTATGACGCATTCGCCCTTCACGATCCCCCATCTCCGCTCGAGGCCGCTCGAGGCCTTCGCCGTCCGGAACGCCTCGACGTCGATCCCGCTGGGAATGACCGTCATGCGCGCCGCGCTCACCCCGCGCTCAAGAAGGCTCCCGGCGGCCGCCCGCGATATCGGGATGTAGTGTGCGACTCCCGTCCGGTACTTGAGGAGCGAGAAGAGATCCCTCCCGATCGGGAACGCGACGCGGCGGCTCACGACGAGAGGGGGGGCGCCGCGGAGAAGCCCCCGCGCGAGCCAGAGATGCGTATGGGCGCTCGACGTCTGCGCGTGCAAGAGGTCGGCCCGCCAGCGCGAGACGAGGCGGGCCACGGCGAACGGCGTGACGACCGGAACATTCTCGAATCCGAATTCCTCGACCGGAATCGAGCCGGAAGCCGCCCGCGAGAGCGCCGATCCGGCGCGCGCAGCGAGCATGACCTCGCACCCGCTCCGCATGAGCGCGCGGGCCAGCGCCGCCGTCTGAAACTCGCCCCCGCGCATGAGCGCCTCGCTGTTCGCGAGAAGGACCCTCACAGAAACCGCTCCCCTTCGAGAATTGCCCGGAGCCGCCCGGCGATCCGCCTTGAATCGAACTCCGCGCGCACGTATGAACCCGCCGCCGCCGCGATGCGGCGCATCGCCGGCCGGTCCGCCATGAGGGAGGATATCGCGCCGGCGAGGGCGCGTGCGTCCCCCGGCGGAACCGTCTCGAGGTGCACGCCGCTCTTGAACAGCTCCGCGATCGCCGCGGTCCCGGCCGTGACAACCGCTCTCCCCACAGCGAGCGCCTGGTAAACCTTGTTCGGGATGACGAGCTGCGCCTTCGGCGTCGTGCCGAAGATACCGAGCACGATATCGGCTTCCCCGATGAGACGCGCGAGCTCCGCGGAGGGAACCGGCTCCCTGAACGTGACCTTGCCCGCGGGAAAATCGCGCGCCTTCTCGCGCACGTCCGCGTACGTCTGGCCGCGTCCGACGAGCGTGAAGACGACCGGCGCATCGCGGAGCATCGCAGCCGCGCCGATGATCGTATCGACTCCGTGCAGGGGAAGATAGGAGCCGTAGAAGAGCACGTTGCATGAGGCCCCACCGGCGGGAAACGGCGCCTCGGTGAAAACGTCCTCGTCGAATCCGACGGGGAGCACCGCGATCTTGCGCGCCGGAATGGAGAACTCGCTCGAGTAGAACCTCGCGTGGGCGTGCGTATCCGCGAGAACGAGATCGGCGAGCCTCATCGACACACGATCGAGGTTGCGGTTGTGCCGCTCCTGCGCCGATCCCGGCCGTACGTCCTCGCGATCGAGCACCCGCGTCTCGTATCGCGACACGAGCGGATCGAACACGATCGCGCGCCGCGTGCACCGGGCGATGGCCCATGCAAGCGGAACGTCCTTGTGCCTGAAATCGGGGACGAGGATGACGCGGCTCGAATCCCGCATTCGCACGTATTTCCACAGGAGCGCCGGGTACCTGAGGTGCGCCTTCAGACGCGTGTCGACGCGGCATTCGGCGACCGGAAGCCCGCATTTCTCCCATCCCTTGCGGATGATCGCGTTCCTCGGATACGAGGGATCGTAGCCCCCGAAAAAGAGGAGCCCGCACGCGGCTGACGAGCGGCCCGGGCGATCGACCATCATGTCCCACCGGCCTTGCGAGCGTCGCCCGATCCGGACAGCTCCCTGAGAGCGGCATACTTCAGGAAGACCCCCGTCGAGGCCAGCACGCAGAGGATGAGCCCGGAGGCGCCGTCGAGGAACCCGAGCTGGAAGAGGTACATGCGGATGAAACGCGCAAGCGGATGGGTCACGATCCCGGGGAACCACGGGGAGCCCCGCTTCCGCAGCTCGACCGCCCCGCGGCGGCTATAGCTCTTCATGCGATCGACGTAGTCGGCGAGGTCGCGGTACGGGCGGTGCTCGATACAGCCGCCGAGCTTTGACGAGGCACCGTCGAGAGAGAGTCTCTCGTGCACCTCCCGCTCGGGATACGAGCCCTTACCTCGCCTGAAGAGACGGAGAATCCAGTCATCGTGCCACCCGCAGTAACGGATCGGCGTGCCGAGGAACTCGCTTCGCCTCCGGAGCCGGTAGCCGTCCGCGCGCGGAGCGGCGAGAGCCTTCTCGATCTCGCGAAGAAGCTCCGGCGATAGCGCCTCGTCCGCGTCGAGAATGAGGATCCAGTCTTTCTCCGCCTTCGCGACGGCCCAGTTCTTCTGGTCCGCCGCCGATGTGAATTCCCTCTGATACACTCGCGCTCCGTGGGCCCGGGCGATCTCGACCGTCCGATCGCCGCTGAAGGAGTCGACCACGACGATCTCCCCGGCGCCGGACACGCTCTCGAGACATCGCGCGATGCGATCCTCTTCGTTGCGCGTGATGACGACGAGTGAGCAATTCGAGAGAGAGCCCGCGGGATTCACGCGCCTCCACCCTTTCCCGGGCCGCCGTCCGCACCGGATTTCACGGCCAAGACACCTTCCATCTCCGCCAGCACCATCTCGGGGGATATCCCGGAGAGGCAGCGGTTTTCGACGCACGTCCTTTTCTTGCACGGAATGCGGTCCACGTCAAGCCGGATCGCGCGGTGCGCTGGCGTCATCGGATCCCAGATGCGGGGATCGGTCGGGCCGAAGAGGGTGACCGTGGAGACGCCCTGAATCACGGCGAGATGCTTCGGGCCCGAATCGATCCCGACGAGAAGGTCGAGCTTCGATATGAGAGCGCCGAGGCGCGCGATGCCCATCGGCGGCGCGAGCACGGAGCCGCCGGCGAGCGCCGCGATGCGCCCGGCGAGCTCCTCCTCGCCCGGTCCCCAGAGGATGACGGGGACGGCCCCGAGCTTCTCGCGGACGAGCCGCACGAGCTCGACGAAATGTCCCTCCGGCCAGGATTTGGCCTGGTAGGCCGCCCCTGGAACGATCCCGACGATCCGCCTTCCGCCCGCGCCGAGACTCGCGATATAGCCCAGCGCCCAACGCTCTTCGGCGCGCGCCGCGGGAAAGCCCGTTTCGAGGCCCGGGCCGCGATCGGGCTCAAGGCCGAGCATCCGGACGAGCTCCCGGTTCGATTCGAGCGTGTAGCACAGCACGCGCTTCCCGTCCCGCATGATGACGCGCGGGAGAAGATGCGTGTAACACCAGTTTCGTCTTCCCGTATCCATGCCGATCCGCATCGCGGCGCCAGTCAGAAACGTCATGTATGCGCTCCTCGGCGACGAGATGAGATCGAGAACGCAATCGGTCTTCTCACGCCTCAGTCTCAGCGCCAACGACACCTGCCCCACTCCACCCTCGGGAAGGATCAGCACGTCGTCGAGCTCCGCGACTCCCTGGAGCGCCTCGGCGTACTGCCTCCTGCAGAGGTACCGAAGCCGCGCGCTCGGATAGCGGTCCCGCACGGCGCGGATGATCGGCAAGGAAAGCGCGATATCCCCGAGCGCCTTGAACCTCACGATGAGAATCGAGCGCGCCTCATGTGCGGACAGGTCGGGAAGCGCCCTCCGAGCTTTCATCGCTTCCATGCGAGCACCTCTTCGAGGCGGCCGAGCACCTCGCCCGGACCGATACCGTCGAGGCACTTCATCTCTTCGCATTCGTGCCGGTGACACGGGGCGCACTCGATGCCGCGCGTCACGAGAGCGAAGGGACCCCTGCCTTCGTATGGAAACCAGATATCGGGCTCCGTCGGGCCGAACACCCCGACCGTCGGACGGCCGAGCGCGACCGCCATGTGGAGAATGCCCCCGTCGTTCGCGACGACTGCGTCGCACGAGGCGAGAACGGCGGCGACCGATCGCAGCGGCTGGAGCGGGAGAACCCGCGCGGCCCCGCCCGAAGCCGCCTGGGCCCGCGCGGCGATGCCCTCCTCCCCCGGTCCCGCGATGAGAATGGTCTCCGCGCCAAACGCCTCGCGGGCGAGAACGGCGAGCTTCGCGAAGGAGTCGCTCGCCCATCGCTTCGCAGGCCACGTGCCGCCGGGATGCATCGCCAGCACCTTTCTTTCTCCTCCGCCCCCCGCCCGCGTGCGCTCGAGGAGCGCTCGTCCCGCGGAGCGCTCCTCCGTCGAGAGATATATCCGGGGAAGGGAACCCTTCGGCTCGACGTCGAAGATCCGCGCCGCCTCGATGTGATGCATGACGGCGCTCCTCGTTCCGGCGGGGATCGCGAAGCGGTGCGTGTAGAGCCGCCGCCGAAGGCGCCGCGTGCCGCCCGCGCGCACCGGAATGCCCGAGAGATACAGGAGCATCGCGCTCCGCGGATTATAGAAGAGATCGAGCGCCGCGAGGAACCCCCTGCTCCGGATCATCCGTATCGTCATGATCGCGTTGCGGGCGCCGCGTCCGGCGTCGATGACCCCGGCGAGGTGCGGATTTCCCTCGAGAATGGCGGCGTACGGCTGCTCGGCCATGTAGTAGATCTCCCAATCGGGGTAGCGGGCCTTGATCGCCTCCACGGCCGGCGTCGAGAGAATCACGTCTCCGAGGTAGCGAAGCCTCGTCACGAGGATCCTGCGCCTTGCCCCTCTTCGCCGCGCCTCGGCGTCGAGATCCACCTCACGCTCCTTCTTTGATTATCCTGATGATGTCCCTGCTCGAGTGGCTCTTCGGGTCGCCGACGATGACCGTCCTGCAGCCGATCTCCCGGGCGGTGTCCCGCTCGGGGACCGTATCCGCCGTGTAATCGGTTCCCTTGGCGTGAATCTCCGGACGCAGGCTCCGGATGATCCCGTCGACCGTCCGCTCCCGGAATATGAGAACGAAATCGACGAAGCGGAGCGCGAGCAGAATCTCGGCGCGCTCATCCTCCCCCATGACGGGTCTCCCCGCCCCCTTGAGCGAGCGGGTCGATTCGTCGTCGTTCAGGGCGACGACGAGCATCGCGCCGAGCGCGGCCGCCTCGCGAAGGTACCGGACGTGCCCCACGTGGAGGACGTCGAAGCATCCGTTCGCCAGCACGAGCGCCCCGCGCTCGCGGCGCAGAGGCGCGAGCGCCGCGGCGAGCTCGGCGGCATCCCTGAACACTCTTCTATCCGCCATGACGGCCCTCCCCTTCGAGAAGCCCGAGAAATTCCCGCTCCATCCTATCACAAAGGGCGTCCCACGTGAAATCGAGGATGCGCCGGCGGGCCGCCCCGGCGAGCCGCGCGCCGAGCTCCCGGTCGCGGTAGAACCGCACGAGCGCGCGCTCGATGAACAGCGGCACGCGCGCCGGAATGACGAGCGCCGTAACGCCTCCCTCGGCGAAATCCTCCGTCCCGCTCTTCGTGCACACGAGGGGAACGCCGCACGCGGCGGCCTCCGCGGCGGTGTTGCACCATCCCGAGCGGTGCTCCGCCGAGACGAAGGCGTCCGCCGAGGCGTACATGGCGGCCATCCGCTCCTGGGGAAGGTTCACGTAGTAGCGGTACGGCACGCCCGGATCGAATCCGATCCGCGGGTCCGCCGCGCCCGGGTTCAGCGTGTCGAAGAGATCGAGCTCGACGTCGAGCCCCTTCCGCCGCAGCGCGCGCACCGCCCGAACGACGAACCGCGTTCCCTTTCGCGGCTTCGAGAGGCGCCCATAGCAGAGGACCCGAAACGGCCCGCCGGGCTCCCGCGCGACGGGGTGAAAGAGGTCCGGGTTCACCCCGCCGATGCCGTCGATCGGTTCGAGGCCGTAGCGCCCGCGGACCCTGCGCGCGAGCCCCGAGGAATTGACCATGATCCGGTATTTTCCCGAACGGACGATGCGCTCCTCCCCCTCGACGCCTTCGATCTGAAGGTAAAAGACACGAACCCGCGCCGCGCCGCGATCGAGATACGCGAGAAGCTCGGGAGAGCCGCAGACGAGCACGTCAAGACCGCTGTCGCCGAGCTCGGAGAGCGGCCTCACGGCGCCCGCGAACGGGAGCCATCCCGGCGCGGCGCCGTCCATGGTGTAGATGTCGAAGGTGTGTCCCCTCGCGACGAATCGATTGCCGAGCTCCAGGTAGCGGCGCACCCCCCCGAACACGAGCGTGTGCGGCAGTATCGCAGCGATCTTCAATCGCACAGGCTCCTTTCGCCTCGTTCGAGCCGGTCTATGCAATCGAGAAGCTCCGCGGCGCTCGCGACCGCCGTGCCCCGTTTCATGACGACGATCGACGCCGCGATATTGGCGCAGTTCATCGCGATCCGCATCGAATGCCCGGCGGCGACAGAGAGCGACACCGCCGCGGCGACGGTATCCCCCGCGCCGGTGACATCCGTCGCCTCCGTGCTCCCGACGACGTCCGTCGAAACGCGCGGCCTCCCGCGTTCGAAGAGCGTCATTCCGAACTTCCCCCTCGTCACGAGAATCGCCTTCGCCCGGAGCCTTTCGAGGAGCCTCCGCCCGATGCGGTCGAGGGAACGCTCCCCCGCGAGATCGATACCGGCGGCCTGCGCCGCTTCGACCTCGTTCGGCGTCGCGATCGTGAGCCCCGGGAAATCGCTCAGGCGCCACCTCGAGTCGACGACGACCGGCACGCGCGACGCGCGGCACACGGCGATCGATTCCCTGATGATCCGGGGCGTAAAGAGATGCTGATGGTAATCGCTCATGAGCACGGCGCCGGAGCGGGGCGCCTCCCGCCCGAGAGCCGAGAGAACCCGATCCTCGATCCGCCGGGAAATCGGCTCCCCCTGCTCCCGGTCGATCCGCACGACCTGCTGGCGCTGCGCGTGGAAATCCCCCGCCATGACGCGCGTTTTCGTCGTCGTGACGCGCCCCTTGACCGCGATGATATGCCGCGCCGTCACGCCCCGCTCCACGAGAAGGGCGGCGAGACGGGAGCCCGATTCGTCGTCGCCGACAACGGCGACCGGCACCGCCGTGCCGCCGAGCGCGGCGACGTTCTGCGCGGCGTTCGCGGCCCCCCCGGGGCTGTAGCTCGATCCGTCGTACCTGACGATGACGACCGGCGCCTCGCGCGACACGCGGTCGGTCCTTCCGAGGATGAACTCGTCGAGGATCATGTCCCCGAGAATGAGAATGCGCGCGCCGTGCCAGCTTTCGACCGCGCTTCGCAGCCGCTCGAAACCGGGATCGTGCCGTTTCACCGTGAGCCCTCCTCGATGAGAGATACCGCGGCGTCGAAGACGTCGCGAGGGTCGACCTTGACCAGACACTCGGGGACGCCGTGCGGACATCGCCGTTTGAAGCAGGGGGCGCAGGGGATCTCTCCCTTCACGATTCTCACGGCGCGGCCGCGGGGAGCCGTCCAGTCAACGCTCGTCGGGCCGAAGACCGCCACGGTCGGCACGGCGAGAGCAGCCGCGATGTGGACGGGGCCGCTGTCGTTTCCGACGACGAGACGCGCGCCCCGCAGAACCGATACGAGACCGTTCACGGAGAGAGAGCCCGCGAGATTCGCCGCTCGTCCCCCGATCGCCTCGATGAGCGCAGAGACATCTCCCCGCTCCTCCTCCCTCCCGACCACGACCGCCTTCCAGCCGGTCCGCTTCACGACAAGCCGCGCGAGCTCGGCGTAGCGATCGCGCGGCCACGCCTTCGAATCGCCGTAGGTGGCGCCGGGCGCGAGCGCAAAGTACGGTTCGCGGCCGGCCGCCGCTTCCGCGGTTTCCCTCCACGCATCGTCGGGGACGATCGCGGGAAACTTAAGATCCGGCTCCTCGCGCCCCGTGTACCGTTCGAGGAGCCGCACGTAGACCCTCGACAGATTACCCATACGATAGGCCGCAGCCGGGAGAGGATCGGTGAGAAGCACGCGCCGTCCCTCCCCCGCGTACCCGATCCGCCGCCGCGCCCCCGAGAGGAGGCAAACGAGCGCCGCCGAGAACGACGGCGCGAGAACGAAGCACGCGTCGAAGCCCCCCGCGGGCGCCGCTTTCCTCGCCGCGGAGACGCGCGAGCGCAGGCCCCCGCGCCACTCCGCGAGCCGGTCTATCGCGCCGCTTCGCCGGAACAGCTCGGCGGCATATTCGCGCGAGAGGAGCGTTATCCGGGCGAGCGGCATCCTCTCGCGGAGGGCGAAAAGAAAGGGGGTTGCCATGACCGCATCCCCCAGCCAGTTGGGAGCGAGAACAAGGAGCTCCTCACGCCTTGATCTGCAGGTGGTAGAGCTTCCGGTAAATGCCTTCCGCACGGATCAACTCCTCGTGGGTGCCGGTCTGCCGGATGGTCCCGTCCTCGATGACGATGATCCGGTCGGCGTTCCGGATCGTCGACAGGCGGTGGGCGATGACGAAGTTCGTCCGGCCCTTCATGAGGCGATCGATCGCCTCCTGCACGAGCGCCTCGCTCTCGATGTCGAGAGAGCTCGTCGCCTCGTCGAGGATGAGGATCTGCGGGTTCTTGAGAAGGGCGCGGGCGATGGCGATGCGCTGGCGCTGGCCGCCCGAAAGCTGCGTGCCGCGGTCGCCGATCACCGTCCGGTACCCCTGCGGGGCGGCGATGATGAAGTCGTGCGCGTTCGCCGCCTTCGCCGCGCGGACGACCGCTTCCTCGGGGCAGTTCTCCATCCCGTACGCGATATTGTTGAAGATCGTGTCGTTGAAGAGAATCGTCTCCTGCGTCACGATCCCCATGAGCGACCGGAGCGACCGTATCGTGACTGCCGCCGTATCGACGCCATCGATGAGGACCCTCCCCGCGGTCGGACGGCGGAACCGCGGCAGAAGATCCGCGACCGTCGATTTGCCCGCGCCGCTCGGGCCGACGATCGCGACGACCTCTCCGCGCTTGATGCGGAAGCTCACGTTCTTCAGCACGTCGATGTTGTTCCCGTAGCTGAAGGTCACGTTGTCGTACACGATCTCGTCGCGAAAATCCGCGAGTTCCGTCCGTCCCGTCTCCTCACCCTCCGACACGATATCGAGTATCTGGAAAATGCGATCCCCCGAGGCGAGCCCCTCCTGGATGACGCTGTTGAGCTTGCTGAGATTCTTGATCGGCGTGATGACCCACAGCATCGCACCGATGAAGAGGATGAGGTTCGCGGGATCGAGGTTCTCGCGCAGCACGAGCTTTCCGCCGTACCAGATGATGACCACGCTCGCGAGCATACCGAGCGTCTCGCTCGTGGGCGAGGCGAGCTCCGCATAGCGGCGCATCTTGAGGTACTCCAGAAAATACCTCAGGTTGAAGAAATCGAACTTCCTTTTCTCGAATTCCTCCATCCCGAAGGCCTTCACGACCCGCACGCCCGAGATCGTCTCCTGGAGCACCGCCGTCATATCGGCCATCCGCTCCTGCGCGCGCCTGCTGCCCTTGCGGAGCTTCCTGCTGATGGCGCCGATGAGGAGCACGTTGACGGGAAGCAGGATGAGCGTCAGCAGCGCGAGCTTCCAGGAGGTGAGAAACACGATCGCGATCGCGATGAGCGTCATGAGACCGTTCTGGATGAGGCTCGCAAGCGACCCCACGACCACGCCGCGAAGCTGCGTCACGTCGTTCGTGATGCGCGAGATGAGGTGCCCCGTCTTCTGCTGGTCGAAGAACGAGAGCGGGAGCACCTGCGTCTTGCCGTAGAGATCGTTCCGCACCCGGTAAAGCACCGATTGCTCGAGGCTGATCGTCTGGTAGGTGCTCACGTACCCGAAGACGTTCTTGACCAGCATGAGGAGGAAAAAGACGACGCAGAAACGCTCGAGGCGCCCGGCCGGGGACCCGCTGTAGATGAGCCTCCTCGCCGTTTCGGCCGCGACCGCCTTGGCGTGCTCGAACGCCGGCGGGAGCGCGACGCCCCCCGCTCCGGAGACGTTCTGCGCCGCCGCGGCCGCTTCCCTCTGCCCGAAGAGGATATGAAGGAAGGGCGGAATGAGACCGAGCTGAACGCCGCTCAGCGCCGCGAAGATCACGCTCGTGACCAAGAGGAGCGCGGCCCCCCGCCAGAACGGCACGAGGTAGGCTAGAAGTCTCACGTATGTTCGATTGGCCCGAGGCCGCCGCACGGCTCCGTTCCCCCCTTCTCCCGCTCTACCGCTCCGTGGGAAGGACGTTTCTCGTCGCGAGCACCTCTTCGACGATGGAGAAGAAGTCCTTGAGGGAGAGCTTCTCTCCCCGCGTTCCCTCGAAGATCCTGACGTTCGGAGCGCGCTCCGGAATCCAACCCGAGCGGTCGAACCTCGTGAAGAGT
>JBEKAW010000007.1:0-21139 GCA_050015715.1 Candidatus Krumholzibacteriaceae bacterium | reverse complement strand
TCTTGTGCTGGCTCATTTCCTTCGCGGTCTGGGCGTAGAAGACCTCATCGGGGTTCGTGAGGCTCATGAGGCCGTTCCCGAATATCAGGAAGAAGTAAGAGAGGACGAGTAGGATCAATAGATATCTAAGGTGTTTGCCCGCCATTGCCGCCGTCTTCCAGAAGTTCGGTTATCGTCACGAACGTGTACCCTTTCTTTCGCAGCTCATCTATGAGGTGCGGGATCGTCTGCACTGTCTGGTGGCGGTCTCCCCCCTCAGGCTTGAAGACCCCGCCGCTGTCATGAAACAGAATGATGTCGCCCGGCCGCACGTTGTTGACCAGGTACGGAACTATGTATCTATCGTCAAAAGTCACCCAGTCCTTGGAGTTCAGCGACCAGAGAACGATCTTGTATCCCATTTTCTTGACGACGTTCTTCTCGTGATCGGTGAGCCACGCCTTGGGGGGCCTGAAGTACGTGGTGGTGACGCCCGTTGCGTCTCTGATCGCCTTCTCGCAGTCCCGTATTTCCTTCTGCAATTTACGGTGCCGGTAGAAGAGAATAACGTGGTGGTCGTACGTATGGTTCCCGATCTCGTGGCCCTCCGCGACGACTCGCCGAGCGATGTCCGGATATTTTTCGACGTGCTTCCCGAGCATGAAGAAGGTCGCCTTGACGTGCGCCCTCTTGAGCGCGTCCAGAATCTGCGGCGTCCAAACCGGGGAAGGCCCGTCGTCGAATGTGAGCGCGACGACCTTGGCGGATTCGTTGACGCGATAGATCGTCCCTTTCCGCGTGATGAACGCCTCGTCGAAAAAGACGCAGAAGATCGTGACGACCAAGGCCGCTACGAGGACGACAATCAGGATGCGCACTGCTAATTTTTTCGGCGTGCTCTTCATGGAAACTCCTGCGGGCGCCCGCGAAACCTGCCCATAATCTCATTCAGAACGCGTGGTTTGTCAAGATGAGGGATTTTCGGCGTTGAACTGCCGCTCGCGTTCTGGTAGAATAGATAGCGCAAATACGGCGTTACCGTGTTCCAGAGGGAAGGAGAAGGGCATGGATCCCGGGCCTCCGGAGCTGGAAGAACGGTGCCGCCGGTTCCTCGAAGGCAGGGGGGACGCCGTCGCTCCCCTTTTCCGTTGTATAGGGGGCGATCGCGAAGCGCGGGCCGGCACGGGAGCCTGGGCGGCCCTCATCATCTCGAGAGCATTCCTCCTCAAGGGGAACATCGCGCTTTCGCGGTCCTACCTGCGTCTCGCCGCGGCGCTGCCCGGCGCGGCCGGCGACGAGACGCTGCGGCTCGGACTCCTCAGCAACAAGGCGCTCATCCTGACGGCGCGCGGCAGGCCGCGCGAGGCAGCGGAGCTTCTCCGCGCCGTCGTCGATCAGGCTCTTCGGAGCAACGAGACCTTCGTCGCGGCGAAGGCGGCCTCGAACCTCGCGCTCTGCATGGCGCGGTCCGGGGAGGCCGGGGGCGCCGCTCCGTATCTCGGGCTTGCCGAGAGATGTTTCTCCGCCCTCGGGTGCGAGAGCAGTCTCATCCTTCTCGGCATGACCCGCGCGCTCGTCGAAGCGAAGCAGGGCATGTTCGAGGAGGCGGTCGACCGGATATGTCTCACCTTGGGGCAGTGCGCCGAGGAGCGGTTCGCCAGGGAGCGTCTCGTCGGCCTCTTGCTTCTCGCAGAGCTCTTTATCGACAAAGGGGATCTCGCGCACGCGCGGGAGGCGTTGGACAAGGCGGCGTCGATGAAGGGGGCGCTCGCGCGGTTCGGCCGCGAGCGTCTCGAGTGGCTGTGCCTCGAGAGCGTCTGCAGTCGAAAATCCGGGAACATCGAGGAGTCGCACCGGTTCGCGGAAACGGCGGAGCGTCTGCGGCGGCGGCTCGGAATTTCGATCGCGTATGAGGAGGCCGGCCGCCCGGACGCCACAGCCTCTTCCGCCGTACGGGAGACCGCGCCGCGCATCATAGCCATGCGACAGGTCGCGGGGCTCCCGGATGAGCCCGTCGAGGAATTCATGAGTTGCGACCGGGTGACGCTGGAGCTTCTCGCCGGGATCGAGCGCGCGGCGCGCCTTTCGCTTCCGATTCTCATCGAGGGGGAATCGGGCACCGGGAAGGATCTCGTCGCCCGGCTCGTCCACCGGTGGAGCGGGAGGGGACGGGAGCCGTTCGTCGCGGTCAACGTCGCCGCTCTTCCCCTCGAGCTCTTCGAGAGCATTGCGTTCGGGCACGCGCGCGGCGCGTTCACCGGCGCCGAGACCCGCAACGCCGGCCTCGTCGCCGCGGCGGGCCGGGGCACCCTCTTTCTCGACGAGATCGGAGAGCTCGCCCCGGCGGCCCAAGCGAAGCTCCTCCGCTTCATCGACAGGCGCGAGTACTTGCCCCTCGGAGAGACGAGGCCCCGGCGGTTCGAGGCGCGCATCGTCGCGGCGACGAATCGCGACCTCAAGGCGGACTGCGTCTCGGGAAGGCTCCGGCCGGATCTCTACTACCGGCTCTCGCCGCTCGCTTTCAGAATCCCGCCGCTTCGCGAGCGGCGGGAGGACATAGCGCATCTTGCGCGCCATCTCCTCGGGAGAATGCGGGCGATCCACGGGCTCGGCCCCGCGCGTCTGCACGAGGGCGCCCTCGCGGCGCTCTCGCGCCACACGTGGCCCGGAAACGTGCGCGAGCTCGAGAGCGAGATTCTCAGGGCCGCGCTCAGGGCGAGGGGAGACGAGATTCGCGCATGCCACCTGTCGCCGTCGCTCATGATGAGCTCCGCCACGGGCGCCGCCTCCGGAACGGCGGGCCTGCGCGCGAAGCGTGTTTCCCTCGAGCGATCCGAGATTCTCGAGGCGCTCCGCGCCTGCGATGGAAACCGCTCGAGCGCGGCGCGGCGGCTTGGCCTCAAGCGGACGACGCTCATCGGCGCGATGCGGCGCCTCGATATTGATTGGTGAGGGAGGGGCGTGCTATCATTGAAATGATGATCGAGAAACGGCTCAAGACGAGGAAGGGCGATGTCGTCCTCGCGCGCGATTTCAGCGAGGAGTACATCCGCTGTCTCGGGATGGGGGAAGGGCTCGGCGTCTTCTTCCATTATCGCTACCCCGACGCCCACAAGACGCGGAAGATTCTCTCGGCGGTGAGCGAGTCTGGAGACTACAGGCTGGCCTGCGCGGTCTCGGCGAATTGCATCGTGGGGTACGTGGCGATCGTGGGCCCCGAACCCGGCTCCCGCTGGGAGGAGATCAATGCCGCGCTTCTCAAGAGCTCTCCAGCGCTCGCCGATCCCGTGCTCCTCGAGCTCGGCTCGATCGAGGTGAGCATGCCGTGGCGATCGATCGGGCTCGCCCGGGAACTCATGTGCTTCATGTTCGAGGATCCCGCCTTCGAGGAGAAGATCGTCATCTCGCGCGAGCTCTCGTGGAGCTGGGATCTGCGGTCTACCGGGCTCACGCCGCTTGCGTACCGGAGCATGCTTCTGAGACTTTTCGAGAGCGCGGGATTCCGGTACTGCGAGACGGACGACGAGGAGATCGGCTACGCCGGGGAGAACATGCTCACCGCGCGGGTCGGGCAGAAGGTGCCGCTGGAAGCCGCGTTTGCGTTCTACGGCATGCTCCGCAAGCGGGAGACGAGGGGGTGGGGGTGGGGGTAAGCCGCCTCGCCGCGCGCCGGGTTTCCCGCTGCCCGACACGCCCGATTAGAGCTTGTACCCGAATTTCCTCAGGAGATCGTGCCGCCAGGCGCGGTCCTTTTCCCCTTCGACCCCCTTCGGCCGTTCCCCGTCGATGACACCGAGGATGCCGCGGCCGAGGTCCGACTCGGCAACGAGGACCTCGACGTCGTTCGCCGTGGCGCAGAAGATGCTGCACACCTCGGGGACGCCCTTCACGGCGTTGAGCAGGTGGATGGGGAAGGCGTCGCGCATGAACATGATGAAGGTGTGCCCCGCGGCGATCGCCTCCGCATTCGCCTTCGCGAGCTTGATCATCTCGTCGTCGTTTCCCGAACAGCGGATGAGACAGGCGCCCGATGCCTCGCAGAAGGCGAGCCCGAACTTGATCCCCGGCACCGACGCGACCGCCGTCTCGTGCAGATCCTCGACCGTCTTGATGAAATGCGACTGGCCGAGGATGAAGTTCACTTCCGCCGGTTTCTTGATTCGAACGCTCTTGATTTCCATACGGTCCTCCTCGAATGCGTGTGGCGTCAGAACATTTTCCAGTAGGGGCGCAGGTTCGCCTTGAGATATTCGAGCATCGCCCGCGTCACGCGCTCCATACGGGCGCGCTCCTCGGGCGGAATGAACTTCATCTGTTCGGGGAGCGAGAGCTCGAACGACTCCCCGAGCGTCCCGCGGACTATGGCGAGCCACCCTTCCGTCACGTACGACCCGTAGCCGCTCAGAAAGAGGTCGACGAGGGGGATATTTCCGCCCTTCGCCTTTTCAGCGATGCGGCGCATGAGCCTCGAAAGATCGTCGAGCGTGAGGCCGAGGTTCGTGAGGGTGTCGGTGTAGAGCGGGTCGCTTCCGCCGTTCCTGATGATGACCTCCGGCCCGAACGCGTCGACGAGAGGGAAAACGACCTCGTCGAGGGCCAGATCGTACATCGCCCCGTCCGAGAGCACGGGCATAGGGATATTGACCGTGAAGCCCTTTCCGGCTCCCTCCCCGACCTCGTCGGCGAAGCCCCTCCCGGGATAGAGCGTGCTCGGGTCCTGGTGAATCGAGATGAAGAGCACGCGCGGCTCCTCGATGAAGATGTCCATGGTGCCGTTGCCCTGGTGGGCGTCCGTGTCAAGAATGAGAATGCGCTTCTTCCCTTCGCGGAGAAGCGCCGCCGCCGCGACCGCTACGTCGTTGAAGATGCAGAACCCCTCGCCGTAATCGGGCCCCGCGTGGTGGAGCCCGCCGAATCCCATGGCGAGGCCCGTACGCAGCGCCTCTTTCGCCGCGGCCGTCGATGCCCCCACGATGAGGCGCGCCGCGTCGGTCGAGCCGGGCAGGAGCTGCGTGTCGACCGAGAGATACCCGCGCCGTTTCTCGAGGGCCACGACCCGGTCGATGTAGGACCGCTTGTGAACGAGCTCGAGGAGATCGTTTCCCGCCCTCTCCGCCTGCATGATGTCGAAGCGCCCGTACACCGCGGGGAAACGTTCCGTGAGCTCCTTCATGAAACGCGTGAACCGGCTTCCCTGGAAGGGATGGCTCGGACCGAAGTCGTATGAAGCGAAATCGGGATGGTAGAAAAGGGGAATTCCCATCGCGCGTCACTGCCTCCGTGCGCCGGCGCGGCGCCTCCCGGTGCTCCGTGGCGCGGGGCGGCGGCGGGCGCTATTTGGTCCTGTAGGACTTGATCTTATTATGGAGGTGCTGGCGCGTTACATCAAGAAGTTCCGCGGCCTTCGTGATCCTCCCGCCCGTCTTCTCGACCGTCTCGATGATGATCTGGCGCTCATGGGCTCTGAGTCTCTCCTTGAGCGTCTTGCCCTCGCCGAGATCGGTCGAGGTGTCCGGTTCGCGGACGACATAGGGAAACTCCTGGGGCGTGAGGAGCTTGGAATCTCCGCAGAGGGCCAGCGCCCGTTCGATCGAGTTCTCGAGCTCGCGAACGTTGCCCGGCCAGGGATTCGTGAGGAGGAGCCTCATCGCCTCCGGGGAGATTTCGACGCCGCTCTTGTTCATCTTCGCTTCGTATTTCTCGAGGAAATGCTCGGTGAGAGGGAGCACGTCCTCGCGCCGCATGCGCAAGGGCGGGATGGTGACGGGGACCACGCAGAGCCGGTAGTAGAGGTCGCTCCTGAAGCGCCCCGCCTTGACGTCCTCGTTCAGATCCCTGTTGGTCGCGGCGATGACGCGCACGTCGACCCTCCGGTCGACGTTCTCCCCGATGCGGCGGATCTCGCCCTCCTGGAGAACGCGGAGCAGCTTCACCTGGAGCTCGAGCGGCATGTCGCCGATCTCGTCGAGGAAGATCGTGCCCCCGCTCGCCGTCTCGAACATGCCGGCCTTGTCGCTCACGGCGCCCGTGAACGATCCTTTCTTGTGGCCGAAGAGCTCGCTCTCGAGGAGATCCTTCGGCATCGCGCCGCAGTTGATGGCCACGAGCGGCGCGCTCTTGCGAGTGCCGTTGAAGTGGATCGCGCGCGCGATGAGCTCCTTGCCGGTGCCGGTCTCTCCCTGGATGAGGACGGTCGTCGTAAGGGGGGCTATCTTCTGGATCGTGATGAATATCTCCTGCATCGGCTTGCTCCTGCCGATGATTCCGGAGTATTCGTATTTTCCCGAGAGCTCCTGACGGAGTCTCAAGTTCTCGATCGCGAGACTCTCCTGGGAGTGGACGATCTTGCCGTGAAGCTTGGCGTTTTCGATTGCGATCGTGGCCTGGGCCGCGAACGCGGTGATGATCGACATATCTTCTTTCGCGAACGCGGGGGAGAGGCGGCTGCTGTCGGTGTAAATGACGCCGATGATCGATTTCTCGAGCACGAGGGGCACGCAGACGGCCCGCTTGAGCTGCAGGTCGAGGACGCTCTTCTGATCCTTGAACCGGCTGTCCTCAAGAATATCCGAGATAAAGAGGGGTTCCCCGCGCTGCGCGACTTCGTTCACGATGCTGAGGCTGATGGTGAACGCCTCCCTGTCGAGGGGCTGCTTGTCCCGGTCGCGCGCAATCTTGAACTCGAGGGTGCCGCGGGCGTCGGCGAGCATGAGGAAGCCGCGGTCAGCGTCCGCGAGCTGGATGGTCGAATCGATGATCTTCTCGAGCACTTCGTTGAGATTGAGAGTGGAGTTGAGCGCCTTCGTGATATCGGTCAGCATCTCGAGCTTCTCGACCTTTCGCGTCATTTTCGCGAGCTCGCGCTCCGCCGCCTCCCCGGCGCGCACGGACTGAGACTGTTCGAGATCCTTGATCTCGCTCTGGACCTCGGCAAAGAACTTGTCCGACGGCGCGGCCCTGCCCGCTCTCTTCGACTGCTGCTCAGCCTTCTTGCTGTTCATGGCGGCTCACCTCTGTTTCCTTTCGGTGTCTACAGGGACATCTCTCATGTTCACGTGAACAACTGCTTCCGTATTCTCGATGACGCTCTGTGATGAATTGCCGCGGCGTATCTCCATGCTCGCGAACCCGTTACAGGAGCTCTGGCCGTTGCGAGTCGAGCGTGGCACGACTCTTGAGTTCTCGGACCGCGGAGGTGAATTGTATATGGTGAAGATTGTACGGTGCGACCCCGATGATCCGTTCCCGCGCGCTCGGGTGCGGGGAGAGGCGCTCCTCTGAAATGGAAAAGGAACGGGGACTATCATGCCCCGCACGGCGCTGCATAGCGGAACCGCGGGTAAGGGACACCCCGCCGCCTTCCCGGCGAGGTCCCCCTGGGGGATCGGCCGTGCAGGGTTTTCGAGACGTTCTTCCCGGGCTCTCTCTCTCATCTCAGTGTTCCGACTTTCGGCTCGTTTCTCTGCGTGAACCTTCGGCCATACTCCGGCAAATCCGCTGGAGCCACTGAGAATCTAACTCTCTCCCGGGCACACGTTCGCAGTGATAGTCCCCGATCCTTGGGACTTACTGGTCTACTCTCCTGCAACCTGACAACGCATGCGATATGCCAGACCCCGGCTGTTTTGTGTTCATTGTGTAACACATTATCTGATAATAACATACGGTACTGCCGCCCCCGGGATAGCGATGCCGGAGCGAATGTGAAGCCCAGAATTAGTAATAATATTTTTACACACTTAGCGCGCCAGTCTCTGTAATTGGCAATTATAGATAAGATTATACTACTGTAAATGAAATATTACAATAGGAAAGAAAAATTTACACTTAGGGGGGGGAACCTCCCCGGGCCGCGAAGCAGGCGCTTTGTCCCGTCCCGCTGAGGGCGCACCCCCTTGACAGGGACGGCAGGGTTCTGATAAGATTATAGCTCAGTGGTTCGTCAGGCGGCTCGCAATAGGGGTTTGGATTACAACTCATTCATCGCGTGCAGTGCTCGATGCATTTTGAAGGATCGAGTCGCCATGAAAGCATTTAGCAGACTGATCATTGTTCTCGGCTTCACCGTCGCCCTTGCCGGAATCGCTCCGGCGTTCTTCCCGACACATCTCGAGGCTCGCAGTCCCGCGCCGGGCGTCGTTTCGCCCGTGGACCAGAAAGTGGGCGGCGAGCCGGGGGAAGATCCACACCTCAAGGTGCTGCCGGTGATACAGCTCGATACGGACTCCGATCTTCTCGGTTGCGAAAGCGGCGGGAAGACAGGGGATGGGGATGTGTACGGAACCCAGGCAACGGGTATGCGGGAGGGAAGAGGAAGCAGCTTCGGTTCCCGGGTGAATCGTGCGTGGAGAACGCTTCTTTGGACGTGGCTCTGGCAATTGCAGAGGTAGTTCACTGGGAATCAGACGGATGCAGAACAGAAAGCTGATCGAAATATACCTCGTCGAAGGGGAAGACCTGCACCGGCGTGGAGAATACGCGAAATGCTACGCGCGCGTGAAGGACGCCCTTTCCCTGTGCGAACAGACCGCGATCGAGTCCGAGACCCGCCGCCGTGTTTCGATTCTCGCCGCAAAGAGCGCGTATTGCGTCAGCCGCTTCGATGAGGCGCTCGCGCTTTGTGCAGCCGCCGAAGATCTGCTCGGTCCGAGCGAGCTTCCTTCACGGCGCCGCCATTTCTTCGAATGCGCTCTTCTACGGGCGAACGTATTCCGGCGCCAGGGAAAGCTGCGGGAGGCCCTCTCTTTACTCGAGCCGTACGGGGGATCTGCCCAGGCGGATTTCCCGCCGGCGCTCGTATCCGAGAGGCTTCTCATCGAGGGCGCATGCCGGTTCTATCTCAATGAGCTGCGCGGCGCGGAGGAAAGCCTCGAGGCCGCCCTCGGCATCGCGATCCAGAACGGGGATTCGAGGCTGAAGTCGCGCGTGCTCACGATGCTCGGTCTCGTGGCACAGAACAAGGGACTCCACGAAACCGCCCTTGATTACTTCGATCGCTCGAAGGAGATCTGCCGGGCCAACGCGGACCTCTATGGCGAAGCCGCCGCCGCCCTCAACATGGGGCTTCTGCTCTGCCGCCGCGGCGCATTCTCGGACGCCGCACGGAGCGTCGAACGGGCCAAGGCGATCTTCACGAGCATCGAGTGGAGTATCGGAGTGTGCCGGTCGCTCCTCGCCCGGGGGAACATCTCGAAGTGCCTGGGAGATTTCGCGGTCGCCGTTCGATGCTACCGGGACGCGGAGCGCATCGCGGAGCAGAACGGATTCGCCCGGGAGCGAGCGCTCGCAAGCGAATTCATCGGAGACGTTCATTTCGAGCGCGGCAGGCATCAGGCCGCGGAGAATTGCTACGAAGAGGGGCTCCGGATCGCGGCGTCGATCGCACCCGACGGAGACATTGTCGTCGAGATCAACAGGCGGCTCGGCGAGCTCCATCTTTCACGAGCCGAAGCCGCGAGGGCCCTCCCGTTCCTGCGCGTGGGGCTCAGGCTCTCGGGGAAGCTCGAGGACAAACTCGAAAAGGGAGCGATCTTGAGATGCATGGGGAAGGCGGCCTTCTCTCTCGGCGAGCACCGGCGCGGGAGCGCGCTCATCAGGAAGGCCGTCGTCACGCTGCGCGAAGCCGGGTGCGATTTCGAGCTCGGAAAGACGCATCTCGCGTATGCCGAGATGCTCGTCGATGCGGCGGGCGCCGCGCGTGATGACGAGAGGAGTGCGGCATCACATGCCGACGAAGCGCTCGATGAGGCCTGGGCCAGCGCCGTCGAAGCGGGACATATCTTCGGATGCCTCGAGAGCGCGACCTGGAAAGCCGCCGCGGAGCGTTGCCTCGATCGCGTGATCGCGCGGCGCGGGCGGCGTTTTCGCGTCGATCCGGTGCTCCAGGGCGGGAGGGACGTGACCAGGATTTCGTTCTCCCCCGAATTCAGCCGGCACGAGGGGTACGTCGCCGTCTCGGATGCGATGCTCGACGTGTGGAAGCAGATTCATTTCGCCGCGGGATTCGACCGGCCCGTCCTCGTGACGGGCGAAACAGGCACCGGCAAGGAGCTCGTCGCACGGATGATTCACGCCCTGAGCTCGCGGGCGCTGCGTCCGTTCGTCGCGCTCAATTGCGCCGCTGTTCCCGATCATCTCTTCGAGAGCGAGTTCTTCGGGCACAAGCGGGGCTGTTTCACGGGCGCCTTGACGGACAGGATCGGCCTTTTCGAGGAGGCGGACGGCGGGACGCTGTTCCTCGACGAAGTCGGCGAGCTGACGACCCTGCAGCAAGTGAAGCTCCTGAGAGCGCTGCAGGAGGGCAGGATCCGGCGCGTCGGCGAGAACACCGAGCGCCCCGTGAACGTCAGAATCATCTCGGCCACGAATCAGAATCTGGAAGCGCGGCTCGGCAAGACCGCATTGCGGGAGGATTTTTACTACCGGATCAATGCGGAGCACATCGTCGTGCCGTCGCTCCGCGAGCGGCCCGAGGACATTTTCCCGCTGATCGCGTTTTGTCTGTGCGGGAACGGCGGCGGCGGGCACCGGGTCGTGAAGATGGAGCTCGCGGCCTTGAAGTGCCTGCAGCGCTATTCGTGGCCGGGCAACGTGCGGGAGCTTTTCGCGGTCATCGATCGCGTCAAGCACATGTCGAACGGCGACGTCGTCACGCTCGAGATGCTGCCGGAGCGCATCAAGAACGGGCATGCCGCTTCAGGGACCTCCGCGGCGCGGCCTGCCGGCGAGGTCACTCTCGATGCCTCGCAGCGGCTGAGACGGGCGCTCGATCTCTGCGGAGGCAACAAGAGCGCGGCGGCCCGGTGGCTCGGCATTTCGCGCGGCACCCTGTACAAGGAGCTGCGGCGCTCGGGGCTCCTCGGCCTCATCAATGAGCGAAACATAGACCCCCGAATGTTGTCGTCTTCGTGAACACCCTGAACAACCCTGTGACACGGCCCCATCGCGTTGTCGTTCAGCGCGATAGCGAACTTCTGCGCTCCGGCTCGTGAACAACGTGCACACTCGGGCGAATTAACGCCCTTCGGCGGGCCGAAGGCGCGATTCACTCAAGACGTCGCGGGCGCGACAATGAGTTGAAAATGCGTGTGTTAACGAAGCGCACCTTTTTCCGGGAATCCGGGCGCGAAGAGCGGATATGGCACGAAGTATGTTATTGCATATGGCAGCGAGTCGTTTTGCCTGACAGAAGAAAAAGAACCATTCAGATCTACGGTCTGCTCTTTGTCCCCCCATCGCGCAACCGTACCGTAGTGAGGATGGTTCTTTTTCATTGGTGCCTGAGGGTCTTGATCTCGTCGAAGACTCGCTTGCGGAACGGCACGGCGAGGTAGGACATCTTGAGCTCTTCCTCATCGATCGTTTCCGTGATCTGCTTTATGGTCTCCACGGCGTCTCTGTAATGGGAGAGCGCCTTGTGCGGCTCGCCGCGGTCCTTGTAATGCAGCGCGAACTCCCGCTGTACCTGCCACGTGATCTCGCGCGTGCCCATCTTCTTGCTTGTCCGGAGGGCGTCGGTCAGGATCTTTTTCGCGTCGTCCGAAGACTCGAACCTCGCGAGCATCGCCTTTCCGAGCATGAGAAGCGGTTTCAAATACTCGCAGTGGATCGCCTCGTAGATCTTCTCCGCCTGCTCGAGGTTGGTCCGCGCCTGTTTCGGCTTTCCCAGGGAGGTTTGGATAATGCCGATGTGAACGAGCGCGGATACGACGTCATCCCTGTCCCCCGCCTGCTTGAATAGAGACAGCGCTTTTTTCGCATGAATCAGGGCCTCGTCGGGCTGCAGCTTGTTCATGTGATACATCGCGAAGGCCATGGAGTGGTGGCCGGAGCCGATGCGATTGTTGGTCTTTCTCGCCCTCTCGTGCAGTCGCTTGGCGCTGGCTTTGAACCCAGGCTCCTTGGCTTTGCCAAGCATCACATAAAGCATTGTTGGTTTGTTCAGGAAGGCCGAATTCAATGCCTGGATGCCTTCTCGCTTGCTGAGGTCCTCTGCCTGCAACAGCATCTTCATGGATAGCCCGTAGTCGGCTACAGTTCTGTATGCTAACGACAGGTTCGAAAGAACAGTGATGGCGCTTAAGTATTTGCCATACTTCATTGCGATCCTGTACGCTTCTTTGAGTGTATCGATCATCTTGTAGAAGGAACCCTCTGTATAGAGGCAGCCCCCAAGGTCTGACATGCTGGTAGCCAGGTCTGGGGAGTCTTCAGTTCTCCTCTCGATCTGAATCTTCTTCATTATGTAGAATCTGGCACTCTTGTAATCCGCTGTTAAGAACTTAACCCAATAAAGAAAGAAATAGATTTCCTTTCTTGCCCACAGGTCGGTTTTGTCAATCTCCTTGGTGATTGTTTCCTGAATCATTGATGCTCTACGTAGCTCCCCCGCGAGTTGATACTTGTTAACCAGATGTGCTAGGGATGTGAGGTACAGATTAATGTTTGTTCTCTTGCTCAACATGGCAGCTTTCTCATAGAACAGAATACTCTTTTCGGGGGTCATGGACGCGAGACCATGATAGGCGGAAGCTATCAGATTGGAATCGCCGGCCCTGTTCGCTGATCGAAGAGCCTTCTGATACATCGCTCGCGACTCTTCGGTGTTGCCGAGCAAACGAAAATGTATCTCTGCCAATTCCATAGAATAGTGGGCCTTCTGAGCATCACTATGTGTGGAATTTACGAGAATGCAATAGTCCTCGATGGCCTCCTTGGGCAGACCGGTTCTATGCTCAACTGGAGCCAATCTTTCGAGAACGGCGAGGATTTGAGATTCGTTCCCTCTTCTCAGAGCGAGGTCCTTCAGATCGAGGAGGAGCTTCAGGCAATCATATAGCAAGTAAGAGGAATACATTCCTTCGACTGCATGAAATCCATGATTCAGGGCGTCGTCAACCATTTCCGCCGAGGCATAAAGTTGGGCCATGCGCAAGGAGTCGCTCGATCCCTCGGAAGCGAGCCAATCGGCGAGGACCTTGCTGTAATCTCGGATGATGTCGTCGGGAGTGTTCTCAATCACGAATTGTCCGTAGAAGGGGTGAGCGAATGATACGGCCCCATCACCGCGATAGATGAGGATCGTTTTCTCCATAGCGCCCGTCAGCGCCCGTAGAGGATCCTCGATAAGGCGACGAGAGACCTTGATCAACAAATGTGGTTGCAGTGCCTGGCCGTAGATCGCGAGCATTCGCAAGAGCGTCTCTTCGTTCTCAGACACGCCCTTCATTGCGATCGAGAAGGAATCATCGATGTCGGTTGGTATCTGTTTCTGCTTGTAGAGCCGTCTGTCGAGGATCCAGTGCCCCTCCTCAATCTGAATAACGGCGCTCGTCAGGAGGCTCCTCAGAAACGCCGCAATAAGGAGGGGAATACCCTGAGTTTTGGAGAGTAAATCCCGCCTCTCTCTTTCGGGGAGTAACGGTTGGCCGAAGCACTCTATCAGATACCGCTTCAGCAGCTTGTCATCGAACGGACGCACTTCGATGAATGCCGCAATGGGTGATCTGGCGATTCTGCTCAGTTCTTCGAGCAATCCTGACCGATTGGCGAAGTCGATGCTGGATGTGATGAGGAGGTTGATTCGTGACTCGGAGACCTCCATTTGTTTGATCATCTGGACGATGAAAGAATAGAAGTCCACGCTGCTCCGATCAATATCGGAGGCCATGATCAGGATTGGTCGCGATGCGGACATCTCGACGAGAAACTGAATGATGTGCGCATAGATCACTGAAGCCCCGTTGGGGTCGAGATTATTGCCTTCGTTCTTGCTATCGGGTTTCCCTCGGGCGGGCAGTCTTGAAACAAAACGTCTCTTCTCTGCTGGGCTCAGGTTGGAGCCGAGGGCGTCGACGAATTCATCCAGCGAAAAGAAAGAAGAAGAGGGTGTAAGATCGATCGGCAAGGAACCTCTGAGTTGAGCTCTCTGGGCGGCCTTTCGCATGATCGACTTCTTCCCGATTCCCCGGGGGCCGGATAGAATTACGACCCTCTTGGCGGCGCTGGGGTCTGCTGTATAGCGCTCGATCTCCCTGAGCTCATCCGTTCTTCCAACGAAAATGCTATTCAGTTGGATTTCCTGCCGCGGGGCGAGCTCGTCCGCAATCATCTCGAAGGCTCGAGTTGCCTCTCTCGTGTCCTGCAGCCGATCGGAAGGATCCATCCGGCACAGATCGAGAATGAACGAAGAAAGCGCCGAGGGGTTTCGTATGCCGACGCTTGCCAGTGTGGTATTGAGCGCGGCGTATGTGTTCTCGAAAAATGTCTCATCTATCTCGTTTGAACCGGGAACCTCTGTGGAGAGTATTGATTCGATCAGTGAGATTCCGAGGGCATAAAGATCCGTTGCGGGAGAGTTGCGGCTCCCGTGGAGGAGAATCTCCGGGGCCAGATAGCGCAGCGTGCCGCTCATGAGCTTTCTCTCATCGCCGAGACCCATGGTCAGACCGAAATCGAGCAATTTCGTGTTTATGCTGCGATCTTCGCCTTCAGTGATGACGATGTTCTCGGGCTTGATATCCCCATGCAGAATTCGATTCCTGTTGAGGTACGTCAATGCCTTGAGGATCTGTTTGATGACCGCGGGCACCAGGTGGATGCTTGCCTTGTTCGTGAAGAACTCTCTCAGATTCCGGCCCTCTACCAGCTCCATCGTGAAATACGGAACATGAGGAGGCAATATCCCGTAGTCGAAGACCCTGACGAGATTGGGATGCTGGAGTTGAGAGAGTGTCTTGAATTCCCTGGTCAGGGTCTCTTGGGTCGATGTTGCCGTATCCGGAAGAATCTTGATAGCAAGGGTCTGCTTCAGATGCGAATCGTATGCCTTGTATACTTCGCCGAATCCGCCTTCACCGAGCTTGCGCTCTATCTTGTATCGCGAAGGCAGCTTTGCGACGGATTTCATGCGTTCATTCTATGGGCGCGCTGCCCAAAAGCCAATAAAAAACCCTCCCCGGATGGGGAGGGCTCGAGTAAGTGATAGATCCTCCAATCTCTACGGGCCAAACTTGGTGGGGTCGTGGCCATATTCGCTGAAGTGTTTCAGCACGGCCTTGACGGCCCCGTTGTCTACATAGCCTCCGATACTTTCCCAGAGACCGGTTGCATCATTGAGCCAGAGGACGTTCCAGTTATCGCTCACGTCTGAAGTCTTGTCCAGCGCGAGCGACAGGATCACCGGAGCATTGAACTGGATCCCTTCAGGGCCCAGTCGAACGACCGCACTCGGAAACTCCGGCATCTCTATAGAGATCTCGGTGTCTTTGTCGAGCGCGCCGGGCGCGAAGTACACCGAGTAGAATCCATTGCTGACCACACCGCCGTCTTTAGCAGAGATCATCGACGAAGCGACGGCGCTTCTCATCGCGGAATCAGACCCCTTGGAGGCGGATAGAAGTGTGGCGAACTCGGGGTTCATTACGCCGGGCATGGTCGGGGAGTTTGAGGGGGCGACAGGAGAGTAGGTCCCACACCCTAGGGCAGCCAGTACGCTGAGGAAGGTTAGAGCCGTCAGAGTTCTGAGGGCTATCTTTTTTCCACACATTCTACCCACCTCCTTAGGGGGTTGGAAACTTCTTGCTGCTCGCTAGGGGATAAGGCAATGCTGAGGCCACGAGTCGTCGAGGTGGGGGTAGAGGGGGGTCGGTACCGGGAATCAGGCTCGCGGCGCGAGGCGGCCGCCGCAGAGCCGACCAGTGCAACTCCATTCTGGATAATATATTACGAGAGCCTCGCGATTGATCATCCCGCGCGATCCAGGCGCTTCGAATTCCCCAGAATGTTCGGCACAGGGCTCAAAGCGCACGGCTCCCCTGTAGGATTTTCCCAGTTTTTTGGGGGTCTTTCACGGGGGCTCGATGACTGAGGGCGGCTATTCTCTGCGATATCAATCCGTTACGCGCGCTGGCTCAAATGATCCATTCTGGAGGTTTTTCTTCGAAAACTCGGCGTCGATTCCGTACTTCTTCATCTTGTACCTCAAAGTGCCTCGTCCTACCCGAAGCAGCCCGGCCGCCTTCGAGATCTTGCCCTGCGCCCGGGCCAGCGCGGCGATTATGAGGGCCTTCTCGACGGCCTCGAGGGCCACTCCTTCTTGTGGAAGATCGATGACGATACGTTCCCCTTCTTCCTTGATGGGCACGATGATTTCCCGTTCTTCCTTCGAGAAAGGAAACTCCCTCGGCTCAATGGCGCCCGAGACATTGAGGAGAACCGCCCGCTCGATGACGTTGATCAGCTCGCGAATGTTTCCCGGCCAGGCGTAGCGTTCGAGGGCCTCGATTGCGTCCTCGCTCAATTGCGCCTTCTTCTTGTTCATCCGCGAGGCGAATTTCGCGGAGTAGGCGAGCGCAATGGGCCGGATATCGGCGACCCGCTCCCTCAGGGGCGGTATCCGAATCTCGACGACGTTCAGGCGGTAGAAGAGATCCTCTCTGAAGCGCCGCTCGTCGACGGCCGAGCGCAGATCCGTGTTCGTCGCCGAGATGACCCTCACGTCGACCGGGAGAAATCGCGTGCCTCCCAGGCGCCATATCATTCTCGAGTCGAGGAACTTGAGGAGCTTGGCCTGGAGCGAATAATCGATCTCGCCGACCTCGTCGAGGAAAATGGTGCCTCCGTTCGCGCACTCGAAGAGCCCCATCTTTTCCTCTTTGGCGTCGGTGAACGCGCCCGGCTCGTGTCCGAAGAACTCGCTCTCGAGAAGGTTCCTCGGGATCGCCGCGCAGTTGACCTCGATGAACGGCCCGCCGCTGCGGGGGCTCGCGAGGTGCATCGCCTTGGCGATCGCGCCCTTGCCGGTACCGCATTCTCCGGTGACCATGATCGAGGTCGTATCGCTCACGGCGACCTTCCGCGCGAGCTCGATCACCTCGAGCATACGCGCGCTCACGCCGATGATCTCCTCGAAGCCCTCGCGCTGCATCTGGCGCGTCTCGAGAGCCGTTCTGCGCGTGCGCCTGCCGACCCCCTGCGCGACTGCCGCGAGAATCTGCGTGAGGTCCTCGTCCCGGTACGGCTTGTGGAGGACGTGGCGTGCGCCGAGAATCAGCGCGAGCCGGTCCGCCGTCGAGAGCGCCTCGGGCACGAGAAGAACGAGCTGCGTCTGCGGGCGATTCTGGCGCCAGGAGCGGAGCGCCGCAATCTCCGGATCGGCGTCATCGGCGTGGGCGCCCTCGCCCATCGAAACGAGGAGGAGCTGATACTCTCGTTTGTGCTTCGCCCCGGTGAAATCGGCGGTCGACGCGAACGCCTTTACGTTCCACCCGCAGCCCTCGCACAGCTTGGCGAGGACGTCGCGCGAATCGGCTTCCGCTTCGATGATGCTCACATGGAGATTGGACATCGCTCGATTCCCTGCATTCCGGTCAGGCGCCTGCCTTCACGTTTCTGGCTATCCTCTGGAAATTGAGCAAGATGCATGCCCCCCGCGCGAGCATTTGAAAGAAGCCGCGTAATCTGGTATCTTTGAAACGTTCACGCGATTCGGCTCTGGAGGGCTATCTTGCAAAGGTCGTTTGAAACATGAACAAGGCTCATTTCCGCGCGTGCATAATCCTCGTCGGGTTTCTCGCGGCGCTGGCGGGCTGCGGCAACGACACGAGCACGATTGTCATGAGGCCGCCTGGCCTCTCGACGATCTCGCCGGCCACGTCGGCGTATGGCGACACGATCGTCGTCACGGGCTCGGGCTTCGGCACCGATCCATCCGCGACCCGCATCGTCATCTCTCCCGGCAGATTCTCGGAGCCGGTCGCGCGGCGAGTCGCCGTCCCCTTCGGAGGGTCGCGGACGACGCTTCGCGCGATCGTTCCCGACGGCGCCTTTGCGGGGAGCGTCCGCGTCGAGCAGGCGGAGCCGCTCGGGGGCGCGTTCGGGTTCGGCGTTCAGCCGCCGGCGACCGCCTCGAACGCGCTGCCGTTCAGCGCCCGGCTGGTCACCGGAAACGTCGGCAAATCGTTCTTCTCGGGATCGAGCTACACTTTCTCGCTCACCGCGGGAGCGTCGAGCGAGGATTATCTGGTCGTTCTCTTCAGCAGCGCTGTCGCTCCGGACAACACGTGGACCTGTCTCTATAGCGCTACCGCGCAGAGCGCGACGGCGCTCGCGGGCGGATCGCCCGCGGCCGCGTCGGGTTCGCCGAGGGGCGTCAGCGGCGAAGAGCGATCCGCCGCGCGCCAGGCCGGGGCCTTGAACGACCTGGGACTCGGACAGCGGGAATTCAAGCAGCACGTGAACGAGGAGATAGCGGGGCTCCTCGCAAAGTCCGGAGGCGCGCACGGCACGTCAAGCGGCCTTCGCGCGTTTCGTTCGCCCGTCTCGGGCCCCGGCGCGGCGCCCCAGACGACAGCGTTCCAGATGCTCATCGACCCGAACAAGAGCGTTCTCGATGTCACGAACTTCGCGACGATCCAGGCGAATCTCAAGTACACCGGGGATCATACGCTGCTCTACGTCGATGCGGAGACGCCCTCCGAATTCCTCAGCGATGCCGATGCCGAGAATCTCGGTCAGATGTTCGACGCGAGCATCTATGGAACCGATCGGAGCTACTTCGGCAACGAATCGGACATCAATCACGACGGCAAGGTCGCGATTCTCATGAGCCCTGCCGTCAACCGAATGACGCCGGCCGGAGCGGCCGGGTCGCAGGGTTTCATCGCGGGGTATTTCCTTGCGAATGATCTCCTGCCCGGGCTCCTCGACAGCCGGATCACGAATGGAATGGAGATCTTCTATACGATGGTTCCCGATCCATCCAGTCTGTACGGCAACCTGTTTCCGAAGGACAAGACGCTTCCCGTCATCGAGGGCGTGCTCGCGCACGAGTTTCTCCACATGATCCTCTTCAACTACCGCGTGCTTATCTACGGTAACGGCTATCTCGCCGACTACATGGAGAAGCTCTGGCTCGACGAGGGGCTTGCGCACATCGCCGAGGATCTCAACGGCTTCAAATCGAGCAACATCGCGCGCGCCAATCTCTTCCTCCAGGATCCGGGGGACGTGACGCTGATCTACGGCGGGGACGAGCTCGAAGAGCGTGGCGCCTCCTTTCTGTTCCTGCGCCTCTTGGGGGACCGCTTCGGGACGAGCGTCTACAAGCGACTCGTGCAGTCCAGGCGCACCGGCACGGCGAACGTCGAGGCCGCGACCGGCGCCCTGTTCAACGAGCTCTTCGCCGACTGGGACGCGGCCTGCTATCTCAGCGGCCGAGGCATCACGGCGGACGATCGATTCAACTACTCTTCGATCGATCTTCAGGGAGATTTCAAACCGCTCTACACCGTTGCGGGAAACGTCTCGGGGCTCGCGACCGATGGTTTCGTCAAATCGATGGCCCCCGAGTACATAATGTACACGGTCCCGGCCGGAGGAACCGTCGATTTCACGATCGGGAGCGACCAGACGGGGAGGATGAATGCGGCCGTCATCCGCTTGCGTTAGCCGCGCGCTCTCCGTCGCGCTCGTCGCGGTCGTCTCGTGCGCCCCATCGCAGGTTGTCTCCGTTCGGGAGCAGCTCGTCACACTCCAGGGGGTAGTGGCGCTCGCGAGCGCGAGTCCCCTCGAGACGACGATCGTGCTCACCGACGCGGGCGGACGCGTCTGCACCCTGACGAGCCCCCCGCTCGAGTACGAGCTCAGAAGCCTCGCGGGGCAGGGAGTGCGGGTGACGGGGAAGCTCCTCGGGCAGACGGCGAACGGTCCCGAGTTTCAAGTCGAGAGCTACGAAATGTTGCCGGTGAAAGGGTACCAGCCGATCATCGGAACGCTCGAGTCACGCGGCGAGGATATTATTCTCGTCCCCAGAGGCTCCCGGTATCAGTACAGTCTCGGTGGGCCTCTTGCGAAGACGCTCTGGAACTTCGTCGGCTATAAGGTGTGGGTGAGTGGACCGACAATTTCGGTTCCGGAGACGCAAGCGGGTGGGGATTCCGCCATGACCATCGAAAGCTACGGAGTTCTCGCGCCGCCGGCCGTTACGGACCGCACGCCTTGAGACGCTCCTCGAGGTTCACGTACGCAATGAAGCGGGCCGTCTCGAGCTGCCGGAAGAAACGTCCGAGTCTCTCGTAGCGCGGCTCGAGGCGCTCCTGGAATTTCTCTTTTGCGAGCTCCGCGATCTCCCCGACCGTTCGCTTTCCGTCGCAGAGGAGCCATACCTCGCTCCCGATGTCGTCGAGCTTGATCTTGATGTAGGGGCTTTTGTTGCGCGGCTCGAAGAGGCGCTTCATGAGGCGGTTCCTGAACCGCGGCATGAGCACCGTGATGATGCGGGCCTCGTCGATCTCGTACTCCGCCGTCCGCTCCGGCACGAGATCGAGGAGATTGATGTCCCGCTTCTTGGCCTTTCCCATCGTGCGTCTCACCTGTTTGAAGAGAAAGGGCGACCGAGGCCGCCCTCTCTCTTCAGTCAAACCGGATCGATTCGAACAGCTCTACATCATCGCCGACGGGGGCGGCGGCTCGTCAGCCTTACCCGCGTTCCGGAGCGGCCTCAGGATCAGGTAGAGCGCAAGGAATATCGCGAACAAAATGGCGATGATGCCGTGGGGCGTATAGAAGCTCTGCTGCCAGAACGGCTTGTCCTGGAAGAAGACAAAGGCGGCGATCACCAGCCCCATGAGCGCCTCTCCGGCGATCAGCCCCGCCGCACCGAGGATCCCCGCGTTATCCACGCGAATCCTCTGCGCCTCGTTGTAGTTTCTCTTCTTCGCGGCCATATCCGTGATGCCCCGGATGATGCCGCCGACGAAGATGGCGGCCGTCGTCTCGAGCGGAAGGTACATACCGACCGAGAAGAGCATCGGGCTTCTGACCTTGATGAGGATCATCGCGAGCCCCATAACGAGGCCGACGATGACGAGCGGCCAGGCCATTTCCTTGCCGACGATGCCCTTCGCGAGCATCGCCATCAGCCCGGCCTGCGGGGCCGAGAGCGCCTTGTCGCCGAATCCGATTCCTCCCATCTTGATGTTGGAGGCATTCAGGATGTAGAGCGGGAAGAACATCACGGCGCTCGAGACCCACACGCCGATGAAGTCGCCGACCTGCATCTTCCACGGTGTACCGCCGAGGATATGCCCCACCTTGAGGTCCTGGAGCATCTCTCCGGCCACGGCCGATGAAACGCACACGACGCTTGCGACACCGAGCA